>NZ_CAXAXY010000100.1:0-10539 GCF_963972885.1 uncultured Pelagibacterium sp.
GACCAAAAGGCAAAGGGGCACGAGAACGAGCCAGCCGACGATGCGTTTGCGCATAAGAGTTCACTACATGGTTGCCGCGTGGGCAGCGAGGAAAGCGCCGCCGGCGCTGCCGGTTACTGGATCCCGGATCACGTCCGGGATGACGGCGGGACAGGATCGAGCTTACGATCCCTTGCCGCAACAGTCTGCAGGCCCATAGGGGCTGTGGGGTTCAGCCGCCGTTGAGCCGTTCGCGGATTTCCTTGCCGGCCTTGAATTGCGGCACGTATTTTTCGCCCACATCGACCTGTTCGCCGGTGCGCGGGTTGCGGCCGACCCGTGCCGGGCGGTTCTTGACCGAAAACGCCCCGAAACCGCGCAATTCGACCCGGTCGCCCCGAGCCAGCGCATCGCCGACCTCATCGAGGATGGCGTTGACGATGTTTTCGATATCGCGATGGAAAAGATGCGGGTTTTCCGCCGCGAGCGTTTCGATGAGTTCGGATTTTATCATTGTCTGTCGCACGCCCCCCGGCGCAAATTGGGGTGTTTGACACCCTCGGGCTAATTATCTGTGGGCTAGACGTTTTATCGGGCTTGAGGGTGCCAAAGCGAGACCAGCCCGTCAAGCGGCAAGCCGGGCCATCCGGTTTCGCCGAACGCACCGGCCAGCGAACCAAACAGCAGATCGAGCCAGCCAGGGGCGCGCTGGCGCGGCCAGACCGGGACAATATCGAGATCGGGGTCGATTTCCCGCTCGGTCTGCAGCCAGGCGAGCGCCTCGGTCTCGCCGCCTGCGGCATCGATCAGCCCGGCATCGATTGCCATGACGCCCGACAGGATGCGGCCATCTGCCAGGGCGAGGGTATCGGACCGGGTGAGCCCCCGGCGTTCGGCGACCAGATCAACGAAATACCGGTAGGAGGAATCGACGAGTTCAACCAGGGAATCGCGCACTTGGGGGGAGATCGGCTCATCGAAATCGGGTTTGCCCTTGAGGGGGCCCGAGGCGACCTTGTCGAGATCGACGCCGAGCGTTTCAAACAGGCCCGAAGCATCGACGTGCTGGTAATAGACGCCGATGGAGCCGACGATGGAAAGATTGCGCGCATAGATACGATCGGTGGCGATTGCGGCCATATAGGCCGCCGATGCCCCCAATTCGCCAATTGTCGAAACGACGGGTTTTTGTTCGGCCAGGGCGCGCAGGGAGGCATAAAGCTCCTCGCCGCCGGCCGTGGTGCCACCGGGGGAATTGATGGCGACAATGACCGCGGAGACCGAATCGTCTTCGGCGAGGTCCTCGAGCAGGGCTGTGCGTTCGGGATCGGTGGTGATGGTGCCCGAGATGGTGACGCGGGCAATCACATCACCCACCGGAGCCATGAGCGGGTAAAAACGGGCAAAGCCGACCAAAGCGGCGACGGCCAGCACCACGAAAGCGAAAATCCGCCAGCGGCCGCGCGAACGGCGCAGGGCGCGGGTGACGGGGATGGTGTCGACAGGATCGTCTTGAAGCGACATGGGGCGTCCGGATTGATGGTCTCCCGAAGATGGCTACCGCCAACGGGAGGCGGGTGCAACCATGTAGCGCGCGTCCGGGGCGTAGCTTTTGAGCTTTGCGGCGAGGCGGGGGGCATCGGCCACGGCAAATCCCATGCGGGTCCAGAAGGGCGCCGAGTTATTGACGGCGACAAGACTGAGGGGGCCGAGGGGGGCGGCGCGGGAACTCAGGGTCTGGACAATCCGGCGCGCAGCCCCGCTGCCGCGCGCGACGGGCAACAGGGCCAGATCGTGGATATAAAGCGTGTCGCACGCCTCGGGCAGACGACCCAGGACCGTATTGAGCGCGGGAAGGCTGCCGAAGCGGTAGGGGTGGGCAAGAACATATCCTGCGGGGGCAGCATCGATTTCAAAAAGGAAGCACAAATCCGGCGCGATGGCCTGCCGGTCGGCAAACACCGCGTCGTCCTCGGGGAAATCGGGATGCACCCGTTGGGCGATGGCCGAGACGGCAGCAATGTCGGTGGGGAGAAGCGGGCGCCAGAGACCGTTCACGGCGAACCGACCATTTGAACGATCTGGATGAGATTGCCGCATGTGTCGTCGAGGACGGCCATTTTGACCGGGCCGGCATCTGTGGGCGGCAGGGTGAAGGCGACGCCGAGCGCTGTGAGACGCTCATATTGGGCGCCAATGTCATCGACCTGAAACGAGGTCATCGGGA
Organism: uncultured Pelagibacterium sp.; assembly: GCF_963972885.1. Classification (NCBI taxonomy): domain Bacteria; kingdom Pseudomonadati; phylum Pseudomonadota; class Alphaproteobacteria; order Hyphomicrobiales; family Devosiaceae; genus Pelagibacterium; species uncultured Pelagibacterium sp. The sequence goes on from NZ_CAXAXY010000100.1 coordinate 2,207, forward strand.
TGCCGTCGGCGACGAGGGCCTTTTTGAACGGCCTCACGGCTGGGTGGCCGGAGGGTTCGAGCAGCAGCTCCACGCCATCGGGCGCGTCGGGACTGACAACGGTAAGCCAGCGGTTTTCGCCATCGACAGGGATGTCGTTCTTTTTGATGAAGCCGAGCTTGCCGGTGTAGAAATCGAGGGCCTTGGCCTGGTCGTCGACAAAGACGGACGTGACGTAGATTTTCATTGGGGGTCCTCCTCCAAGGATTTCAGCCAGCCCGATTTGAGCTGCAGTATGGGATTGGCGTTGAGGCTGTGGAGTTTTGTGGTGCCCTGCCATTCGATTTCGACAAGCCCGGCCTCTTGCAGCGTTGTCAGGTGCCGGGAAAACCCCTGGCGGGTCTGACCGATGCCGTGGTTGGAAACCACGCGGGTGTAAAGCTCGAACAGGGACTGGCGGTCGCGCTTGCCCAGTTCGGTGATGATGTTTCGTCGCGTCGTATCGCCCAGGGCGCGGAACAGGCGGTTGAGGGATTCGTCGTCGATGGTCATGCCACTTAATGCAACAATATTGTTGCATAGTCAAGCCGATCTTTAAATTGTCATTTAGTGTCTTATATGATGTCACTAAGTGACAGGTGAGTTATGGAAACAGATCCGGATACGGCCAGGCTGGCGGTTTCGCGGCACGCGGCGCGGCTCTTTCTCGAAAAAGGGGTAAGCGGCACCAACGGCGAGGATATCGCTGCGGCGGCGGGAATTTCCAAACGGACGGTGTGGCGCTATTTCCGCAACAAGGAAAATTGCGTTGCGCCGCTGTTTGAAAAATCGTCGCTGCAGTTTACCGCCCAATTGCAGGACTGGCCGGCCAATCTCTCGATCGAAGAGCATCTGAGCCAATGCCTGGCCATTGAAACGCAATCGGCCCAGGACATCGAGGACGGCATTCTCGTGGTGCGGCTGGTGGCGGCACTTGGCGACGAGCCCGATCTCAAAGCCGAATGGCTGATGGCCTCTAGTGCGGGCGAGGCCGGGCTGGCCGAAGTGATCGCAACCCGGCTCGAGCGCTCTGCCAGGGATTTCGACGTGCGGTTGTGCGCGGCTCTCGTTTCGGCAGCGATCCGGATGATCGACGAAGCCATTTCGATGGCGGCGATCCGGCATGGCCAGATATTTGACACAGCCGAGGTGGTCGCGCGGCTGGCCGGGACCATGCGCCGGGCCAGCATCCTTAATTTCTGCGACCCTGTGATTCCCAACATTTTTGGCGACGCGTGAGCGTCCAGCACAGGACTATCGAAATGAACACACAGACACATATCCGCCCCGGCTGGCCCGAGATCATCGTCGGGCTGATCGGGATTGCCATCGTCGGCATCGGGGGCGCCATTCTTGTCAGCCGGCTGCCGCTCGATCCAGTCACGATCGGGCTGATCTTTACGGCGATGTCGGGGATTGGCGGGCTGGCCGGATTTTTCATCGCGTATTTTTTACGCATCCGCGAGTGGAGCGCTTTCGGGATACGGGCGACCAGTTGGCGCTGGGTGCTGATCGGGGTGGGGGCCGGGGTGCTGACCTTTATCGCCAAGGGTCTGTCGATCCTTGTCTATACGGCGCTGACCGGGGACAACACCAATGTTCAGCAGGTCTATGCCGAGGGCGGCAGCGGGGGGATGGTATCGCTCGTTCTTGCCACGCTGTTTCTGTCGGTGCTGACCCCGCTGGGCGAAGAGTTCCTGTTTCGCGGCGTGGTGACGAGCGCCTTGTTGCGCTATGGGCCGTTTGTCGGTGTTGTGGGCGGCGCGCTGATTTTTGCGCTGTTCCACGGGATCAACCCGGTATTTCCCGCCGCGCTGGTGACCGGGCTGGTGGCGGGAGAAATCTTCCGCCGCTCAGGCTCGATCTGGCCGGCGGTCGTGGTGCATGGCGTGGTCAACCTGCCGACCGTGCCAGTGCTGGTGCTGGCCAGCATGGCGGCTTAGGCGGCCCCCTCAGGCGACGCCGGTCGTGAGACCGACGCCCGCGAGCTCTTCGGACACGTCCCAGAGCCGTTCGGCGACCGCGCGGTCGGTGGCCTGAGGCGGAATTTTCGCTGGCGCGGGATCGCCGCGGGTTTCGCTCAATCCGTTCGGGCCGTAATAGGCGCCGGGCTTTGCCTGCGGCGCCGTGGCGGCGTAGAGGGTGGGGAGGGCGCCCTGGGCGGCGGGCTGGAACAGGAACCACAGGGCGGACCGCGTTATGCCGCTAACGCTCATGCGGCCGGGGGCGTTGTGCAGCAGGTCGGTGCGGGAGACACCGGGATGGGCGGCAAAGCCGGATACGCCCCAGCCGCCCGCTTCGGAGCGGCGTTGCAGCTCGAAGGCAAACATCAGGCAGGCGAGCTTGGATTGGCTGTAGGCCTGCATGGGGACGTAGGCGGCCTGCGATTGGAGATCGGCAAGATCGATCCTTCCTTGACGGGCGGCAATGCTGGAGAGGGACACCACGCGCGGGTCAGAACCCCTGGTCAGCAGCGGCATGAGATGGGCCGTCAAAGCGAAATGGCCAAGATAATTGGTGCCGAACTGGAGTTCGAAACCGTCTTCGGTGAGCTGGCGCCGGGGCGGCACCATGACGCCGGCATTGTTGATGAGGATATCGAGGCTGTCGCGCTGCTGGCGCAGCCGGACACCGAAGGCTTCGACCGATTTGAGGTTGGCCAGATCAAGCTGCTCGAAGCTGATATTGGCACCGGAGACCTCGTTCCTGATCCGGTCGAGCGCAGCCTTGCCCTTTTGCGGGTTGCGGCCGGCGAGGATGATTTCGGCGCCGGCGCGCGCCAGGGCCAACGCATCCTCGAACCCCAGGCCGCCGGTTCCGGTGATGACGGCCGAGCGGCCGGTGAGAGGGGGGATTTCCAACGCTGTCCATTTTGCCATAAATTCAACCCTTCGATAAAAAATGCACTCGGTGCATATTTATATTGCACTGAGTGCAGTTTTTGACAAGGGCAATGTGGTGACGAACGCAAAAGAGCCGCGCGAATCGGGTCTGCGCGAGCAAAAGCGCAAACAGACGCATGCGCGCATTACCGAGGCGGGGCTGCGGCTGTTCCGGGCGCAGGGGTATGAGGCGACGACGCTGGACGCCATTGCCGCCGAGGCAGGGATTTCGCGCCGGACCTTTTTTCACTATTTCAAATCCAAGGACGACATTTTGCTCTCGCTGCAAAGCGGGCCGGGGGAGGCGCTGGCTGCGGCATTGGCCGCGCGGCACGAGGGGCTGACGCCGTTTGCGGCGGTGCGCGGGGCGATGCTGGCGCTGGTGGCGCAATACCCGCCCGACGAGCTGATTGCTCTCGATAAACTGATGCGGTCGAGCGAAGCGATCCAGGCGCGCAAACAGGCAAGCTACGCGCGCGACGAGGCGCTGGTTCTCGAAGCGTTGCGGACCCATTGGCCCGAAAAGAGCGACACCCATCTGCGGATGGTTGCCATGCTGGCCATCGGAGTGTCGCGGGTGGCGCTGGATGGATGGAACAAGGATGGCGGGCGACGGCCGCTCGCCGATTTTCTGGCCGAGGGGTTCGATGCCGTCGAAGCGATGGGCGGGCAACAAAGCGGTTGAAATTATGACCCGCAGCGCTGGGAGAAGGGTGTCGATTAAGACCCCGTTAACCCTATTGGGACCTGATGGGGCCGATTGTGTATTGGCTGATTTGGGGTTGTTGGAGATGAGGCAGGCAGGCGCGCATATCATTGCTGTGGGCAATGAAAAGGGAGGGTCGGGCAAATCGACGACCTCGCTGCATCTGGCGGTCTATCTGCTCCATCAAGGGTTTGCCGTGGGGACCGTGGACGTGGACAGCCGTCAGCAGACGCTGACGCGCTATGTGCGCAACCGGCGAGCCAGCGCTGAGGCGCGCGGGCGCGACGTGCCGATGCCCAAGCACCTTTATATCCCGACGGCCTGGGGGGATTCGATTTCGGAAAACCAGGCGGCCGAGCGCGAGATTTTCGACCGCTCGGTGGCGGGATTGCGCAAGGAGGTCGATTTCATCGTGATCGACACGCCGGGGTTCCACTGCAACCTGGCGCGGGCGGCGCTGGAGATTGCCGATACGCTGGTGACCCCGCTCAACGATTCGATGATCGATCTCGACGTTCTGGCCCGCATCGACGAGCAGAGCGGGCAGCCGATCCAGACCAGCCCCTATTCGCGCACCGTGCAAAAGGCGCGCGCCGAGCGGCTGGAGCGCACGGGCCAGACGATCGACTGGGTGCTGGTGCGCAACCGGATTGCGCAACTGGGCTCGCGCAACGCCAGCGAGGTGCAGCAGACCATCGAGATGGTCGCCGAACGGCTGGGGTGCCGGGTGGCCGAGGGGATTGCCGAGCGGGTGATCTTTCGCTCGCTGTTCAAACTGGGGATGACGGTGTTCGACCCGCTGGACGCCGAAACGCTGGGGGCCGCGCCCTCGATGTCGCATGTCAATGCGCGGCAGGAATATCGGCGGCTGGTGGCGGCGATGCGGCTGCCGGTGGGCCTGCCGGTGCCTGAGGCGGACAATGGGACGAGCGCGGCGGAGCGGCATTCGGCTTAGAGGCTGGGGTCGGCGGCAGGTCGCCGCGTTCTGCGACCGGCCTCGTGTGCATCGGGAATTTTTTTGATGCACACTTGATGTTTGTGTGCAGCAAACTATAATTTGATGCACACAAACGGGGTTCGACATGGAACCGGTATCTCTGAGCCGCTCGGCAGTGGTGGCCTATCAGGATCTCTTGCGCCTTCATCTCGATGAGCGGGCGGCAAGCCTTATGGGCAGTATCGAGGAGCGGCACCGCAACGGGCGGGTTTATCTTTACGAGCGGTTCCGCATCGGGACCGAGATGGTGAGCCGGTATCTGGGCGAGGACAAGCCGGAGCTACGGGCGCGGCTGGAAAAAGCCGAAACCCTCAAAGCGCAATCGGAAGGACGCCGGCAGCGGATGGGCCAACTGGCGCGGACGCTGCGGGCCGAAGGGCTTTTGACGACCGACCGGGACACCGGCTCGCTGCTGCTTGCCTTTTCGAGGGCGGGAGTGTTCCGGTTGGGGGGAACGCTGGTGGGCACTTCAGCCTATGGGCTCTATCAGGGCGAACTCGGGGTGCGCATGGATGCCGAGGAGCTGGCGCAGACCGGCGATATCGATATCGCCAGTTTTGAGCGGCTTTCGGTGGCGCTGGACGACACCGTGGACGAGAGCCCTGCCGATATTCTCAACGTGCTCAAATTCGATCCGGTGCCGGGGATCAACGCCAAGCGGGTGTGGCGATGGCGGCAGAGCCATTCGGACGCCATTGTGGAATTTCTGACGCCCGCCTTCGGGGAGGAAAGCGTCAAGCCGCTGCCCGCATTGGGGGTGAGCGCGCAGGGGCTCAATTATCTCAACTTCCTGCTTGCCGACCCGATCCAAGCGGTTGCGCTCTACCGCTCGGGGGTTCTGGTGCAGGTGCCGCGGCCGGAACGCTTTGCCATTCACAAGCTCATCGTGGCTGATCGGCGCCAGGGCGGGCCGGACCAGATCAAGGCGCGCAAGGACCGGGCGCAGGCGGCGTTTCTGGTGGCGGTGCTGGCGCAGGACCGGCCGGACGATCTCGCCGAAGCCTATGAGGACGCCCTATCGCGCGGCCCGCGCTGGCGCGAGCGGATCGGGGCGAGTTTGGAGAGGATGCCGGAGACGAGGGAGGTGTTGAAGGGGATGGGGTGAGGAGTGTTGCCATCATCGCTCGCGACGCCATTTCAAATGTGGGTTGATGAGTTCCAATACCCCAGGAATTGACTTTCACGTCCATATCGAAGCTCCCCACGCTGTCAGAGGATCGGCTGGAAGGCAGTTTACTGTCACCAAATGGGACTCCGGTTGTTTGTGCTTCATGTTGCGTGCATGTTTGATCCATGGCTAGCTTCATAACAGGTGACATTTTCACTCGGACCTCGCCCACCCAGACATTGAAGGCTTGGGAGCCGTATTGGGACTGCGTCGGCATTTTGTTCCATTTTCAGAATTCCGACATCGTAGACGGCGACGACGAACTGCCAGAGTGGAGGCTTCACTGGATCTCAGGTGTCGCACTATTGAGGACGGTCGGTCATGTCCTTGCGAAGGTCGACGCCCTCGCTTCCCCCTGTCACGCAGCAGCAATAGATGGCTTGTGGGCCGCACTAAAGGCAGACAGGCAGTCCTCGGCGATCTTTTGGAGCTTCATCGAGGAGGAAAGGAACAACCTTCTTAAAACATACACCTTCGGCGCCAAGCTTAGCTCTGACGAGAATGGCTACTTCATCGAGTTTGCCGATGGCCAAGATGCCTTCCAGCTATTCCGTGAGGCCGTCTACTGGTGGAGACATCAACTAGAGCTTCTTGAGATGCAGCTGCGCGCAACAGAGGCATCACCAGCTTCCTGTAAAATAGCTGATAGTGAATAACCGCCTCAGAGCTTCACAGCCTTGATCTTTGCATAGACCGCGGGGTCGGTAACCGCAGCCACAAGCGTTTCCACCCACTCGGGAGAATACGCATAGGCTTTGTACACAGGATGGTAGACGCAATGCGTCTTATCGGTATTTTCCGGCTGCGGAGCACCGTTCTTCGGTCGCACGTTGAAGTACCGTATGGCCTGCTGATGCGTGTGCGAAGTGAAGTGCTTCTTGGTCTTTGCTGCGACCTGCTTCACGACCTTTCCCGGCTTAAGTGTGTTGATTGCCGCTGAGATCTGACCCGGTATTGGGGGGTTTTTCCACTGAGATTTGACCCATGTTTGAACGCTATCCTGCTCGTTTTGGGCGGGAGATTAAGGAGTGTTGGACATGGCGTTTTTGAGCGTTATCCGGCGCTGGCATTTCCGGGACGGTTTTTCGATCCGGGAGATTTCGCGGCGAACCGGTCTGTCCCGGAATACCATTCGCAAATATCTTCGGTCCGATACGGTTGAGCCGAAGTTCAAGGTGCCTGAGCGACCGAGCAAGATCGATCCGTTTGCCGAGAAGCTGTCAGGCTGGCTGAAGGCTGAGAGCCGCAAGCAGCGGCGCACGGTCAAGCAGATCCATGCCGATCTGGTCAGTCTTGGCTTTGAAGGCTCCTATGGTCGGGTGGCGGTTTTTGCCCGGCGCTGGAAAGAGGATCTCCAGCGCCAGCAGAATACCACCGGCCGTGGCGTGTTCGTTCCCCTGGCTTTTGAGCCTGGAGAAGCTTTCCAGTTCGATTGGAGTGAGGACTGGGCGCTGATCGGGGGCGAGCGGGTCAAGCTGCAAGCAGCCCATACCAAGCTCTGCTACAGCCGGGCCTTTGTGGTAAGGGCCTATCTGCTCCAGACCCACGAGATGCTGTTCGACGCCCACAATCACGCCTTCCGCGTGCTGGGCGGCGTGCCCCGGCGCGGCATCTACGACAATATGCGCACGGCGGTCGACAAGGTTGGCCGTGGCAAGGCCCGGCAGGTCAATGCCCGGTTCTCGGCCATGGCCAGTCACTTTGTGTTCGAGCCCGAGTTCTGCAATCCCGCCGCCGGCTGGGAGAAGGGGTTGGTGGAAAAGAACGTGCAAGATGCCCGTCATCGGCTTTTTCAGCCGATACCGCACGCGAACTCGCTTGAGGAGTTGAACCTCTGGCTCGAGCAGCGGTGCCAGAGCTTGTGGGAGGAGACCTCTCATGGCGTGGAACCGGGCACCATTGCTGATGCGTGGCGGGTCGAGACCCAGTTCCTGATGGCTGTGCCAAGGCCCTTTGACGGGTTCGTCGAACACACCAAGCGTGTTTCCCCAACGTGCCTGATCCACCTGGAACGCAATCGCTACAGCGTGCCGGCCTCTTTCGCCAACAGACCGGTCAGCGTCAGGGTCTATCCGGATCGCATTGTCGTTGTCGCCGAAGGACAGACGATCTGTGAGCACTTGCGGATCATCGACCGCCATCATGGAATTGGGCATACTGTTTATGACTGGCGCCATTATCTGGCCGTGCTCCAGCGCAAGCCCGGCGCCCTGCGCAATGGCGCACCCTTTGCCGACATGCCCGATGGATTCCGGCAGTTGCAGAGCCATCTTCTGAGCAAACCCGGGGGCGATCGCGAGATGGTCGATATCCTGGCCCTGGTTCTCCACCATGACGAACAGGCAGTGCTCGCTGCGGTCGAGATGGCCCTGCAGGCTGGGGTGCCCACCAAGACCCATATCCTGAACCTGCTGCACAGGCTGGTGGATGGCAAATCGACCGCGATCGCGCCCGTCGAGGCACCACAAGCCCTTGTCCTGGGCAAGGAACCTCAGGCCAATGTGGAACGCTACGATACCCTGCGCGGGGATAAGGAGGTGCGCCATGCGTCATGATCCAGCA
>NZ_CAXAXY010000101.1:0-10496 GCF_963972885.1 uncultured Pelagibacterium sp.
CGCGATCGGGGATGGAAACGGTTTTGCGGTTCGGACACGCGACAAAACAAAGGTTTAGAGCCGGGGATTTGATTCTATCAAATCCCCGGCTCTAGAAAGATTCAGATCAGGTGGATACCAGCAGGCCGCCTCAATGCGTCCACGGCGTCTTGCGGTCGACTCGGAAATTATCGGGATAGCTGACCTTCTTGATGGTCGATTCTTGCGCCGGCTGTACCACATAGGGGATGCCTTCGCGGCGTGCATAGGATTCGGCGTCTTCGAGCGTATCGAAGCGCAATTTGATCTGCTGCTTCATGTCGCCAGACGAGGTGTAACCCATCAGCGGCTCGATCGAACGGGCCACTTCGGGCTCGAACACCAGCACCCAGTCCTGGCTCTTGCCTTTGCCCGACTGCATCGCGTTGCGGGCGGGGCGATAGATGCGTGCGACCATAATCAACAAATCCCATGGCTGGCCAATGGTCGGGGCAGCAAGATTCGAACTTGCGACCCCCGGTTCCCAAAACCGGTGCTCTACCAGGCTGAGCTATACCCCGACATGGCCATCGGTGTTGCGATACACATTCTTTTCTCACAGGGCAAGGCATGTTACCGGGTCTCGACCGAAACTGGGGTCAGGACCCTGAAGTCTTTGGCGACCCGCGAATGCCCATGATTATGGAGATTGGGGAAAAGTGCTGGCTCCTGAAACCTTTACCGTCCAGTGGCTCAAGGCCGTCATGGAACGGCACCGGCAGGCAAAAGTCCTGTTCTGGTGGCCCTTGTGGACGATCCTGGGTCTGCTGGCTCTCGCCGTCATGCTCGATGGTCCGGTCACCGAGGCCCTGCGCAATTGGCCGTCGGGTGAGCGCGCGTTTTTTCGGTTCATAACCGATCTTGGCAAGTCCGACTGGCTGCTCATCCCCACCCTGGTTGCCGGCCTCGTGTGCGCTGGCGCCTTGCAACTCAGGCTTTCCTACAGTTGGGCCTGGGCCGCACGCGGTATCGTTGCCATCTCAGCCTATATATTTGCCACCATTGCCATTTCCGGCCTGGTGACGGTTGTTCTCAAGCGCATCATCGGGCGCGCGCGTCCCATGTATCTCGAAGATCTTGGCGTTCTCCATTTGAGGCCCTTTGAGTTGCTCGACTGGAGTTTCCACAGCTTTCCCTCGGGCCACGCAACGACCGCCGTGGCCTTTGCGCTCGTGCTTCGGACGCTGACCAACCGGCGGTTTCATGGTTGGTTTATCGCTTTCGGCTTTGCCATCGGCCTCAGCCGCATCGTCGTCGGCGATCACTACCTTTCCGATGTGATCGCCGGGTCCTTTGTCGGACTGGCCTCGGCGATCGTGGTTCGCGATTATTTTGTCACCCGCCGCTGGGGCATGCGCATGCAAGGCGCCCACGTTGATTATCGCATGTTCTCAGCCTTCAAGCCGCTCATGCGCTGGCTGCGCCGCCGTCATATCCCCGCGCTCTTCAAATAGCGCGCAATCCCGTCGCCCAGATCGGCTTTGAGATCGTTGAGATCTTCAAACCCGACATGGATGCGCAACAGATTGCCGCGCGCCTCCCAGGGCACGGCCGTCCTTATGCGCCTGGGGTCCGACGGCAGGATCAGGCTTTCAAAACCGCCCCACGAATAGCCCATGCCGAAAACAGTCATGGGGTCCACCATGGCCGCAATGGCTTGCCGCGGCGCTGGCGGCAGGACGATCGAAAACAAGCAGCCCGACCCGGAAAAATCGCGTGCGAACAGGTGATTGTCCGGATGTGAGGGCAGGGCGGGATGCAGCACCTCGATGCCCCCCAACCGCTCGAGCCAATCGGCCAGCTCGAGCGCGCGGGCCTGATGCTCCTTCATGCGGACGGCGAGCGTGCGCATGCCTCTCGTGGCCAGATAGGTGTCGTCGGGGGAGGCGATAAGGCCGAAGGTCCTGTGCGTCTGGACCAGACGATCCAGATACGCATCATTGGCCGAAACCGTGCCCATCATCGCATCCGAATGCCCGACGAACATCTTTGTTGCCGAATGAATGACGATATCGGCACCCAGCGAGAGTGGCTTGTAAAACAGCGGCGTGGCCCACGAATTGTCGACGATCACGGCAATATCGCGCCCTGAAAGCGCTTCGGTGATGGCCGGCAGATCCTGGATTTCAAACGTCAGCGACCCGGGGCTCTCCATAAACACGGCCCGGGTGCGCTCGGTCGTCATATCGGCGATCCCGCTTCCGATTCTCGGATCGAAATAGCGGGTCGTGATTCCCATCCGCTTGAGCACGGAGTCGGCAAATCTTCGGGTCGGCTCGTAAACGGAATCGGTGATGAGAACTTCGTCGCCTACCGACAAACACGTAAGAAATGCCAAGGAAATTGCCGACACACCCGATGGGGTCAAAACGGTGCCCGCGGCCCCTTCGAGCTCGGTTATCATCGCTTCCAGCCCGTCGGTCAGCGGTGTGCCCTGCCGGCCATACCGGTATCGGATCCGCGCATCGTCGAGTTCGGCCAATGTATCGAAAATGACCGTGCTACCCCGGTAGACGGGCGTATTGACGAAACCGTGTTGAGCATTGGGATCGCGGCCGCCATGCGTCAGGAACGTCTCCGTACCCGATTGGAATATAGCGGTTTTTTCTAGGTCTGACATGTTACTCCGGCCTGGGTCGCTGACAAAAGGTCAGTATTATTGCTTCTAATTTAGGCGAGCGCCGGCAAGTGACTATTTTCGTATCGCTTTTGCCCTTGACGCAAACAGTAAAACTGCGCTTCGATGCTGCCCAGCAATGCGCTCGATGGCAATAGGGCGCTGCTTCCCGCCCACAAGCGGGATAAGAGGAGCGGGCGGCAACGCACCAGCTCCATAAAAAGGGTTAGGAAACAAAGGCAATCCTATGAAAAAACAACTCATCACTTGCGCCGTGGCCGCCGCTGTCGCCACGACTTCGTCTGCAGCGTTTGCACAGACGCTCGACGAGGTCATGGAGCGAGGCTACCTGCAGTGCGGCGTGACCGAAGGCGTCCCGGGCTTCTCGTTCCCTGACGAAAACAACAACTGGACGGGTCTTGAAGTCGACTTCTGTCGTGGCATGGCCGCGGCGATTTTCGGCGATGCCGAAGCCGTTCGCTACACGCCGCTGACCTCCACGTCGCGCTTTGAAAGCCTTGCCAACGGCAATGTCGATGTTCTCTCGCGCACCACGACCTGGACCATGACCCGCGATACCGACCTCGGCCTGAGCTTTACGGGCACGATGTTCTATGACGGTCAGGGCTTCATCGTCGGCGCCGATGCCGGCGTAACCTCGGCTCTTGATCTTTCGGGCGCTGCTGTCTGCGTTGAAGCGGGCACGACCACCGAACTCAACCTGGCCGACTACTTCGCGGCCAACGGTATGGATCTTTCCAACGCCGTCGTCTTTGTCACGCGTGACGAAGTCACTCAGGCCTATCTCGACGGCCGCTGTGATGCCTACACCACTGACTCCTCGGCTCTCGCTGCCGAGCGTTCGCAGTTCCCCACACCGTCCGACCACATCATTCTTCCGGAAATCATTTCCAAGGAGCCTCTCGGCCCGGTCGTTCGCGCTGGTGATACCCAGTGGTTCAACATTGCCAAGTGGACCCTGTTCACGATGGTCAATGCTGAAGAACTCGGCGTAACCTCGGAAAACGTCGACGACATGCTCGGTTCGGAAAACCCCTCCATTCTGCGTCTGCTGGGCGTCGAGGGCGATTTCGGTACGCCGATCGGCCTCTCGACAGATTGGGGCTATAACATCATCAGCCAGGTCGGCAATTATGGTGAAAGCTACGAAGCTCACGTCGGTCCGGACACTCCGCTCGGTCTTGAGCGCGGCCTGAACGCGCTTTGGAACGACGGCGGCATCATGTACGCGCCGCCGGTTCGCTAACCGTCTTTACTGCCTCCCCGGCGGCGCTCGCGCCGCCGGGGGTATTGGTTACAGACCTCGCTTCAGCGCATCCCACTCGCTGCGAAGTGACTGCAGGGTTGTTGTGACCCTGACATGGGGCAAAGGCACAAGATGACCGACGCTACGAACAAGGGGCCGGCTTCCAAAGCCCGGCCGGCGCTCGATGCATCCCTGATCTACAATCCCAAAGTGCGTGCGTTCGTCTATCAGGCGGCCATGGTTCTCGGAATTGTACTCCTGGTCTGGTGGTTGCAGTCGAACGCAGCTTACAATCTGGAACAGCAGAGCCGAAGCACCGGTTTTGCATTCCTCACCCAGACCTCCGGATTTCAGATATCGTTTTCGCTGATCGATTTCACGCGCGCCTCGACCTATTTCGAGGTCTATATCGTCGGCATTCTCAACACGCTGCTCATCGCCGTGGTCGGCATATTCTTTGCCACGATCCTCGGGTTCACCATCGGCATTGCGCGGCTTTCGCCAAACTGGATCGTGCGCAAGCTCGGCATGGTTTATGTCGAAATCATGCGAAACGTGCCGCTGCTGCTGCAGTTGCTCTTCTGGTATTTCCTTCTGCTCAACGCCTTGCCGGCCGTCCGGCAGAGTTTCGCGCTGGGCGAAGCGGTGTTCCTCAATCAGCGCGGCCTTTATATCCCGGCCATCGTCACCGACGCGCGCTTCCTGATCATCATTGCCGGGTTCATCCTGGCGCTGGCCGCTGCCATCTGGTGGCGCCGCCGCACGATCAGGAAAATCGAGCTGACCGGCCAGCGCCATCCCATCTGGCTTCCGCTCATCGCCATATTCGTCGCCATCTTCGCTGTCGCCTTTTTCATCAGCGGCGCGCCCATCGAGATCGACTACCCGGCGCTCCAGGGCTTTAACTATTCGGGAGGCTTCACGGTCCCGCCCGAGTTGACGGCCCTGTTGCTGGGGCTGGTGATATACACCTCCGCCTTCATCGCCGAAGTCGTCCGGGCCGGTATCCAGTCGGTGAACTACGGACAGGTCGAGGCGGCGTCGGCACTGGGACTTCGCGATACCGACCGCATGCGTCTGGTGGTCATCCCTCAGGCCATGCGGGTTATCGTGCCGCCCCTGACCTCGCAATACCTCAACCTCACCAAGAACTCGTCACTCGGCGCAGCCATCGGCTTTCCCGAACTGGTCAACGTGTTCATGGGAACGGCGCTCAACCAGAGTGGGCGGGCCATCGAGATCGTTGCGCTGACCATGGCGGTTTACCTCACCTTCTCGCTGGTAACCTCGGTATTTATGAATTGGTATAACGCGCGCGTCGCGCTGGTCGAACGGTGAGGGCACAATCATGAGCGATGTCGTTTTTGTTCGCACCGAAATTGCCCAACCGCTCCCCCCTCCGGGACGGACGTCGGGGATCTGGGCCTGGATGAAGGAGAACCTTTTCTCTTCACCCGGCAATACGATCCTGACCATCGTGGGCATCCTTGTGGTGGCCATGATCGTGCCGCCGATCTACGGCTACATGATCGGCGATGCCGTGTTCAGCGATCCCGAAGGCGTTCGCGGTGATGCATGTCGGGGCGAGGGGATCGGCGCCTGCTGGATTTTCATCCAGTCGCGTTTCAGCTTCTTCATTTACGGCTTTTACCCCGACGATCAGATCTGGCGCGTCAATCTCATGTTCGTCATGGCGATTGTGCTGCTCGTCCCGCTTCTGGTGCCCAGAATGCCGTTCGTGCGGACGGCCGCCGTGCTGTTCTTCGTGGTCTTTCCCGTTATTGCCTATTTCCTGATGGCCGGCGGTATTCTGGGGCTGCGTCCGGTGCCGAGCGGGCAGTGGGGCGGTCTGACCCTCACGCTTATCATCTCGCTGATCGGCATCATCTGCTCGCTCCCCATCGGCATTCTGCTGGCACTCGGCCGCCAGTCCCGGCTGCCGGTCATAAAAGGCTTCTGTATTGCCTTCATCGAAGTCTGGCGTGCCGTTCCGCTCATAACCGTTTTGTTCATGGCGGCGGTCATGTTCCCTCTGTTCATGCCGCGCGGGGTCAATCCCGATACGCTGTTGCGGGCCATTATCGGCATCATCCTGTTCGAGTCCGCCTATATGGCCGAAGTGGTGCGTGGCGGGCTTCAGGCCATGCCGCGTGGGCAGTATGAGGCCTCGTCCGCGCTTGGCCTGAACAAGGTCAAGACCATGGGGCTGATCATTCTGCCTCAGGCCCTCAAGCACGTCATTCCGGGCATCGTGAACACGTTCATCGCGCTGTTCAAGGATACCTCGCTGGTCTCGATCATCGGTATTTTTGAACTGCTCAACACGGTGCGCGCCGCCGGGTCCGACGCTGTCTGGGCATCGTCGTCCCAGGCAATTACGGGCTACATTTTCGCCGGCATGGTATTCTGGATATTCTGCTTCGGCATGTCGCGATATTCCATCTACATGGAAAATCGACTTCACACCGGGCACAAGAGGTAAGTCACAATGACAGCAGATATGGACACGGCTCACCAGCCCAATCGCACCAAGATGACGGTATCGGAAACCGATGTCGCCATTGAAATCACCAACATGAACAAGTGGTACGGTGATTTCCACGTTCTGCGCGATATCGATCTCAAGGTCATGCGCGGCGAGCGTATCGTCATCGCTGGCCCCTCGGGCTCGGGCAAGTCGACCCTGATCAGGTGCGTCAACCGTCTCGAAGAGCATCAGCAGGGCGACATCATCGTCGATGGGATCGAATTGACCAACGACATCAAGCGGATCGACGAGGTCCGGCGCGAGGTCGGCATGGTGTTCCAGCACTTCAACCTGTTCCCGCATCTGACGATCTTGCAGAACCTGACCCTGGCGCCGATCTGGGTGCGCGGCACACCCAAAGCCGAGGCCGAAGAGCAGGCCATGAAATATCTCGAGCGCGTCAAGATTCCCGAGCAGGCCGCCAAATTCCCCGGCCAGCTCTCCGGCGGCCAGCAGCAGCGCGTGGCGATCGCCCGCTCACTGTGTATGAACCCCAAGATCATGCTGTTTGACGAGCCCACCTCGGCGCTCGATCCCGAGATGATCAAGGAAGTGCTCGAAGTGATGGTGCAACTTGCCGAGGATGGCATGACCATGATCTGCGTCACCCACGAAATGGGTTTCGCGCGTCAGGTCGCCAATCGGGTGATCTTCATGGATCAGGGGCAGATCATCGAGCAGAACGAGCCCGAAGCGTTCTTCTCGAACCCCCAACACGAACGCACGAAACTCTTCCTGAGCCAGATTCTGCACTGATATCGGCCGATATCAGCGATCGGACAGGTACAGGCCGGCCCCAGGGCGCGGCCTGTACTGCTAAATATCAAACGTGCAGTAAAATCGAATTGTCGGGGGAAACGGCTGACGCGCCTTGACCCGTCATGGACCCATGCCAATATGGCGATCCATTTTCATAGGAGCGGGTCCGCCCGCGTCGAGCTTGCATTCAGTGTGGCGTTTTTTGCGGATTCCTGCCAGTGCAGCCCTTTTGGCCGCCATGCTTCTGGGTGGCCAGCAGACGGCGTTTGCCCAGCAGGCCGAAGCTGAAACCGAAGCCAGCGCACCGTTCACCATTTCCACGCTCGAAACGGTTCGAACCCGGGGCTACGTCATTTGCGCGGCGACAAACCCGCTGCCCGGCTTTGCGCAGGTCAGTCCCGAAGGCCTCTGGTCGGGGTTCGATGTCGATCTGTGCCGGGCCATTGCTGCGGCAGTCTTTGGTGATCCCTCCCGTGTCGAATTTCGTCCGCTTTCCGGGCAGAGCCGTTTTGCCCATCTCTTGATGGGAGAGGTCGATCTTGTCGTGAGAAATTCGCCCTGGACGATGGCCCGCGACACCCAGTACGGCGCGACCTATGTCACCACTTCGTTTTTCGACGGTCAGGCCTTTATGGTTCCCGACCGCCTGGGCGTGGTGTCCGCCTATGAACTTGAGGACGTAACGATCTGCGTGACATCGAATTCCGACGCGTCGCGCCGTCTCGACGAGTTCTTTTTCTTCAACCAGCTGGCCTATAAAGAGCTGCTCTACGAAGATCGCGAGGATCTCGCTGTCGCCTATCGCGCCGGGGAATGCGATGCCGTCACCGGCGCGGCCAGTTGGCTGCAGGCCATTCGCCGTACGATGCCCGATCCGGGCTCCAATTCCATCCTTCCCGAACGCTTGAGCAAGGAACCTTACGGGCCGGTGGTGCGCAGCAACGATCCTCAATGGGAAGCCATTGTCCGCCGCACGCTCTACGCGCTCATCAATGCCGAAGAGTATGGGGTCACCTCCATAAATATCGAATCGATGATGTCGGCCCGCACGCCCGCGATACGGCGTCTTCTCGGTGCGGAAGAAGACGTGGGCAGCGACATCGGCTTGCGCCCGACCTGGATGCGCGATGTCATTGGCAGCGTTGGCAATTATGGCGAGATCTATGCCCGGCATTTCGGCGCCGTGGCCGGCGCCCAGCTTTTGCGCGGCCAGAACGCGCTTTGGCTCAATGGCGGGCTGATGTACGCCCCGCCCGTTTACTGAAGCCAGGCGTCACAAAATCGGCGAAAACAGCCTTGCACCCTGACAGAGCAGGCGAAACGGATAGCTCCGCCGCTGCAGATTGCGTTCGGTCGTGAGATAGGATCCCTCGAAATCGGTATCGAGCATCGCCGCGACCCTGGCGATCATGTCACTGTCGGTGAACCACAGCGTTGCCTCGAAATTGATGTTGAAGGACCGGTAGTCGAAATTGACGGTGCCGACACCGGCGATCTGGTCGTCGCACAGGATCACCTTCTGGTGCAGAAATCCCTTTTCATAGCGATGCACCTTGATGCCGTGCAGCACCATCTGGTCGGCATGGGCGTAGCTGGCCAGCCACACGATCAGATGATCTGGCTTGCGCGGCAACAGGATGCGCACATCGACCCCGCGTAGCGAAGCGGCATAGAGCGCTGTCTGGACTTCGATGCCCGGAACGAAATAGGGACTGACAATCCACAGTCGTTCGCGAGCCCTTGAAATCACTTCGGTAAACGCAATGGCGCAGTCCTCGAGCTTGTCGGCCGGACCGGTGGGCATCACCAGGATCGGCTGGTTGCCGGGCGTCGGTATGGTGTCGGGATAGCGGGCCGGCAATTCTTCGCCTGTGGCCCAGTGCCAGTCCTCTCGGAACATCAGTGCGCAGGCCAGCGCGGCCGGTCCGGTCACATGAACATGGGTGTCGCGCCAGCGTCCGAGCTTGGGGTTCTTGCCCAGATACTCGTCGCCGACGTTGTGCCCGCCCACCCAGGATTCGACCCCATCGACAACAACGTTCTTGCGGTGATTGCGGTAATTGATGCGCGTCAGGCCATAGAGCCGCAGGAACGGGTGGCGATGATTGAAGCCCGTGATCTTGACGCCATGGCTCTTGAGCCGTTCTTTGTAGCTGCGGGGCAGGGCATGACTGCCCGCGTCGTCGTACAGAACATAGACCTGCACCCCCGCATCGGCCCGCTCGATCAGCGCATCGGCGAACCTTCGGCCCAGATCGTCATCGCGAATGATATAGAACTGGACCAGCACATAGTCCCTGGCCCGCGAAATCCCGTCGATGATCGAAGCAAACGTATCCTCGCCATCGATCAGCAGCGAGGCCGAATTGCCGTACAGGAACGGCAGTTCGGCAACCTTGCGCAGCACCGGCCAGTGATCGTTTGTCTTCTTGTCCACGATCCGCAGATCTTCCGATCGCGCCAGACGCCAGGTGCGGCCGGAATGGATCTGGGATTCGGCATAATCGTCGAACAGTTTCCAGCCGAACAGCAGATAGATGATCGTGGTGGGGAAGGGCAGGATGAGCAGGGACAGCAGCCAGGCGATTGTGCCCTGCGATGTGCGCGAGTTCATGATCTCGCGCACTGAACAAACGAACGCCAGAAGATAGTTGGCCAGATAGAGCGTAGCCAGAAAGCTGAAATTGTCGGCTATCGCCCTGACCAGATCCACGCAAAACCCGCCTAGCTATCGGCCTCCAGCACCGAATTGATGTCAACCGTGGGTCCGGCCTCCAGCCAATCTGGCACCGGCAGTTCCTTGGAGCGCAGGAAGGCCGGATTGAACAGTTTCGACTGATAGCGGCTGCCATAGTCGCAGAGTACGGTGACAATGGTTTTGCCCGGCCCAAGTTCCCTGGCAAGCCGCACAGCGCCCGCGATATTGATCGCAGACGAGCCGCCAAGGCACAATCCCTCCTGGGCAATCAGGTCAAAGATATAGGGCAACGCTTCGCTGTCGGGGATCTGGTAGGCGTGATCCACGCTCAGCCCCTCAAGGTTTGCGGTAATGCGGCCCTGTCCGATTCCCTCGGTGATCGAGCCACCCGAGGATTTGAGCTCCCCGCTTGTGTAATAGCTGTAAAGCGCGGCCCCTTCGGGGTCGGCCAGCCCGATCTGGATATCCTTGTTGCGCTCCCTGAGCGCCATGGCGACCCCGCCGAGCGTGCCGCCCGAACCCACCGCGCAGATGAACCCGTCGACCTTGCCCTCGGTCTGGCTAAAGATTTCCGGTCCCGTGGTTTCGATATGGGCCTGCCGGTTGGCGA
>NZ_CAXAXY010000102.1:0-10462 GCF_963972885.1 uncultured Pelagibacterium sp.
CATGACCACCAAGGAGGGTAAACCCCGTGACTACCAAACTTTTCGCTCTTTCCGCAATGGCCGCCGCTCTGGCTGTGAGCGGGTGTTCAAGCACCTCTCCTACACCGCCGCCCGAGCCGTCGCCGCTGACCTACTCCGCACTACGGATCACGCCGGGTGGCTCGACCACGCAGACAGGAACGGGAACAATTGGCGGAACCCCGCAAAACGCAACTGTTCAGGTGGGCAACGCGACCTATAGCTTCGGTGGCAGCGGAGTTCCCGATGATTCCGTAAATGGTATCGATGTTTACACCTACCCAAGCTATCGCTCTGGTGCCGCCATACTTGACGGCCAATATGCTACTGCGGCGCTCGTTTCAGATAATGTTGTCAGCCAGCAAAGTGTGGCGGTCCTCAACGGCCAGGCCACATCTCCGAACAGCATGCCGATACAAAGCGCCAATTACCAGGGCCTGTGGTCAATCGCCGACTCTGCCGGCAATAGCGAAGGTGGCCAGTTTGCCGCCGGTGTCAATTTCGATGCCCGCACCTATGGAATGGACCTCTACAACGGCCAGGGCAATATTCCGCTCGGAACAGGAAGCGGTGTCGTACAGGGGACCGGATTTACCGGAAATCTGTCGACCCAGGGCGCTTTTGTCTCGACCAACCGCGTCGACGGGCAGTTTTACGGACCCGGCGCAGCGGAAATGGGCGGCCTGATACGCGGCCAGACCGCAAGCGGTGCTACCGCCGGCGCACTGGTCGGCGCGCGCCAATAATACAATCGCCGGGCGACGGTTTTGGCCGCGCCCGGCGCTTTACGTTGTACCCGTGGCCTTGAGATAGTGTTGATGAAACAGTACGCACGTTCGTTCGCGTCGCTTCTGCTGGCAGGAATGACGGCCTTTTCCTATGTTCTCCCGGCCCTCGCGCAGACCGCCTCGCTGGCGTCGCTCGACGAGGCGATCGGGGCGCGGGACTGGGCGCGGGCCGATGCGCTTGCCGCCCAGCTCGACGCAGAGGCCGGGCGAGGCGATGTGATGGCGGCCTATGCGGCGTCGGTTCGGCATGCGCTTGATGGCGAGTGCGCCGAGGCTGTGGTGCTGGCCGATCTGGTGATCGGGGCGGTGCCGTTTTTCGTGCCGCCCTATCTGGTGGCGCATCGGTGTTATTCCGATCTGGGCCAGAGGGATATGGCGGCGGCGCGGCTGGGCTCGTTGCAGGCCATATTGCCCGATGGGCCGGAGCGCGACGTGGTTTCCCAGATGCTCCAGAACGCGCAATCGCAGGGGCGGCCTGTGTTTTCCGGCTATTTCACGATGGCGCCCTCGACAAACGTCAACCGGCAGACCGGCGAAGACACAATCGATGGCGGGGTGTGGGGACCGGGGGAAATTCCCGAGGAAGCGCGCGGCAAGCGGGGCGTTTTGTTCAGCCTGGGGGGATCGGTGGCGGTGGAACTGGCGCGCAGCGAGGCGGCGAGCCTTTCGGGCGTGCTGCGCACCGACATCCGGTTTTCAACGGTCGATGAGGTGTTCGAGCCGAGCTTTACGGCGGAGCTGCCGATAACGTTTGCGGTTGGGGAGACAGCGCGGGCGGTGGTTGCGCCTTATGTGACGGTCGGGCTGGAAGAGGATGTTCTGGAGCGGACCGAAGCGGGCGTACGCTCGAGCCTGTCGGTGCCGCTCGACGCGTCGCAGCGGCTGGCGTTCGATCTGAAACTGGCGGCGGTGGAGCGGCATCTCGATCCGGGGCGGTCGGGGCTATTGGCCGATGGGGCGGCGTCGTATTCGACATCGCTTTCGCCCAACATGAACCTGACGACGACGGCGCGCGCGGTTTACAATCATACCGACGACGAGACGTTGCGCACGCTGGTGGGGACCCTACGGGCGCGGGTGGATACGCTGTTCGACAATGGATTGCTGGTTGGTGTCGAGGGAACGATCGGGCAGCGCTGGCACTGGCGCCCTGCCCCGTTCCAGCTCGAGGATCAGGTGGACCGGTTTGCGACCGGGCGGATCGAGGCGAGCCATCGCGACATCACCATCGGGCCGCTGATGCCTTCGATCTATTACGAATACACCAACAGCTGGTCGGACAATGTGTTTTACACCTATGACAGCCACGATATCGGGCTGACGCTGCGGGCGAGCTTTTGATGGCGTTTTGCCGTAGGGCGGGTCTGGGTTTTGACGTTTGGTGTTGGGGGTACTGGATCCCGGATCAGGTCCGGGATGACGAGGGTGACCAAGGCAGGGCTGGTGCGCAAGCTCAGGTTCCGATTCAATCCATTGCGGGATTGAATCGGGAACGTCTGGTAAGTGCCTGATGCTGAGTCTTATTCCGCCGCCTGCGGTTCGGCATCGGCATCCATAGCGGGGGCCGGCTTGCGGTCCGAGAGGGGGATTTCGATGAGGAACCAGCCGATGATGCTGGCGACGGCGGCCGCAGCGGCGGCAACCCAGTAGATGGGATGCAGGGCCGAGGTATAGGCCTGCAGCATGTCGAATTGCTCGGGCG
This sequence comes from uncultured Pelagibacterium sp., assembly GCF_963972885.1. Taxonomy (NCBI): domain Bacteria; kingdom Pseudomonadati; phylum Pseudomonadota; class Alphaproteobacteria; order Hyphomicrobiales; family Devosiaceae; genus Pelagibacterium; species uncultured Pelagibacterium sp. Next base: position 2,509 of record NZ_CAXAXY010000102.1, read on the forward strand.
CCGGCATGGCGGCGAGCGCGGCGGCATTAAAGCCTGCGGTGCCTTCGGGGTGACCGATGGCGGCAGTCTCAAAGGCGAGCCGGTTGGCGAAGATGGCACCCAGTACCGCAACACCGAGCGAGCCGCCGATCTGGCGGAACATCTGGGCGCTGGCGGTTGCCACACCGAGGACGGTGTGGGGCACCGCGTTCTGGATGGCGGTGACGCCCACGCTCATGACCGGGCCGATGCCGAGGCCGACCAGCAGCATGTAGAACATGACGAGTGGGAACGGCGTATCGACGCCGAGCGTGCCGAGCAGCAGAGCGCCGACGGCAAGGATGGCCGTCGAGATGATGGGCAGCGCCTTGTAGCGCCCGGTGCGGGCGATGAAGATGCCCGAAAGGGTCGAGGAACCGATGAGCCCGATCATCATGGGCAACAGGGCAAGCCCGGCCTGGGTCGGGGCGAAGCCCTGAACGATCAGCAGGTAGGAGGGCATGTAGGTGATGGTGCCGAACATGGCCGTGCCGACAATGAAACCCACCGCATTGGAGACGAGGAAGGCATTGTTGCGGAACAGATAGAGCGGCAGGATCGGTTCGGCAGCGCGTTGTTCGACCATGAGGAAGGCGACGAGCGCGACGGCGCCGATCACCGGCAGGACGAGCGCTTCGGGGGCAAACCATGGCAGAATGGTCCCACCGACACTGGTATAGATCACCAATGCGGAGAGTGCCGTGGTGAGCAGCGCGGCACCGGCATAGTCGATCTTGCGCTTATGGCTCTTGGTGCGGCTTTCAAAGGCGATGGCGATGACGGCAAAGGCCGCGATGCCAACCGGGATGTTGACGAAGAACAGCCAGCGCCAGGACAGGGATTCGACGATCAGGCCACCGAGCAAGGGACCGACCACGGTGGACAGACCAAAGGCCGCACCGAGGAACCCCTGCGCCTTGCCCCGCTCACGCGGCGGCAGCACGTCACCGATGGCGGCCATGGCGGTGACGATCAGCCCGCCCCCGCCGATGCCCTGAACAAAGCGGCAGAACACAAGCATGTTGAGATCGACCGACATCGCCGCAAGGACCGAGCCGGCAAGGAAAATGCCGATGCCCGACTGCAGCATGAGCTTGCGGCCATACATATCGCCCAGCTTGCCGAAAACCGGCGCGGCGACGGTGGCGGCAAGAAGATAGCCGGTGATGGCCCAGGAAATATGTTCGATGCCGCCGAGGTCGGCGACAATGATGGGAAGCGCGGTCGTGATGATGGTCTGGCCCAGCGAGGCCAGCAACAGGGTCGCGACCACCGCACCGATCACCAATTTGACATTGGGATCGGATAGCTGCGGCGCAGTTGGTGCGGGTTGCGACATTTCTAACTCCGGAATATTTGTCGGCTTGATATATCTGCCCGACGCAATTATATGTCAAGAGCATGCAATTGCTTTTGGCATGTATTAAGGATCGCCTCCCATGCCCACACGACAGGACACATTGCGGGACCTGCTGACCAGAAGCGGCAAGAACGCCGATCTGGCGGACGCCCTGATCCGCATAGACATCGTGGTTCAGAACTGGCGGCGGCAGATGCACAAGCGCGAACTTGGCCATCGCGCCACGCGGGCGCTGGGTCTGGATATGGATCTGGCGCAAATCGATGTGCTGTTCGCCATTGCCAACCCGCCCCTCCCCTCAGACGCCAACGCCGATGACGAGACAATGGTTTCAACCGTCGCCGAGCGGTTGCATATCGACCCGTCACGGGCCAGCCGGCTGGTGGCAGAGATGGTCAACTCAGGTTATGCCCGCCGCGCGGTGTCCCAACGGGATGCCCGACGCACGATCCTCGAGTTGACCGCCGCCGGCGAAGCGGTGATCGATGCGGTCCGGGGATACAAATGGCTGTTGCTGGGCGAATTTTTCAGCACCTGGCCGGCCGAAGACGTCGCCGCGTTCGTGCCGCTTCTCGAGCGCTATTCGAGCTGGATGAACAGCAGCGAAGTGGCCGAAGAAAAGTTTGCCGACGAAATCGATGAACTGGCGCGCTCGATCGAGCGTGCGAAAACCGAGATTTCCTCAAGCAGCAAGAGCGGGTGAGTTCAGCTCGGACTTCACATGAGCGAGAAACGCATCGAGCACGGGATTTGACGCAGCCGAGCCGCGCTTGATGCCGATTTCGGCCACGCCCAGCGGATAGCGCGCATCCATTTCCTCGAGAATGCGCAGACCGGGGCCGACGAACCATGAGGGCGCGACGGCGACACCGAGGCCGTCGAGTACGGTGAGCGTAATCAACGCCGCATTGGACGTGGTGACCGCAAGGCGCCATTTGCGGCCGTCCCGCACCAGCGCGGCCGAAGCCATTTCCCGCCACGAGCAGCCCGGCGACCATGCGCAGAATGGCAGGGGATCGTCGAAATGGGGCGAGACTTTTTCGCTGCCGATCCAGTGCAGCCTGTCCGAGCGCAGGGTTTCGGTATCGGCATCGCCCGTCCGGCACGAGATGATCGCCGCATCGAGTTCGCCATCGGCCAAAAGATCACGCAGCTGACCACTGGTGCCCGTAACGACTTCGACCTGAACGGCGGGATGGGCGGCGCCGAAGGTACGAAGCGTGCCCGGCAGGAAGGCCTGGGCATATTCATCGATGGCGCCAAGGCGCAGGCGCCCGCTGATCTCGAGCGGCTGGAAGGCGCGCAGCGCCTCATCGTTGAGCCGCACCATGGACGCTGCGTATTCGAGCAGTTTCAGCCCGTCCGGGGTGAGAACGTTGCGCCGCCCTTCCCTTTCGAACAGCGGCACGCCGATGATCTCTTCAAGACGTTTCATCTGGGCCGAAACCGTGGACTGGGTCTTGTTCACCCTTTCGCCGGCAGCACCGAAACTGCCGGTTTCGGAAATGGCCAGAAAGGTGCGCAGAAAATCCGGATCGAGCGAAAACACGGCGATTTCCTTTCATCAGCAATTTCGATGGGTTTAACAAAAAACATTCGTTAGATCAATCCATCCGGCCAATCCATGATGGGCGTCATCGAGCAAGGAGAAGACAGATGACGCTATATGAACGGGATGATTTCGTTGAACGGCTGCGGTATCGCGCCACGGTGTGGCGCTACCTCAAGCTGGTGGTCTCGGGCTGGTGGGCCGACCGGCAGGCATATGCCCGGCGGCGGCGGGGGATGATCGAACTGGCCGAGATGGAAGACTGGCAATTGCGCGATATCGGGGTCGAGCGCAGCGAGGTCGACAGGCTGCTCCACCAGTATGGGGTGGCACGCGAGCAGATACAGGAAGACGCGGCGCGCTAGAGCCGTTCAGGATTTGATTGAATCGAATCCTTGGCTCCAAGCCCTTGTCTTGTCGCGTGTCTGGACCCTCAGTAAACGTAGACGTTCAGCACGGACCCTTCGGTGGCTATTGCAAAAACGTCCTCGGGCCCGTGCGCGGCGCGCTGAAGGGCCAGCGAGACCAGTTGATCGCCGGCTGCGGCGCCGCGCACCGCTCCAAGCCGGCCACCGCTTTGCATACGGCCTTCAAGCGCCTGGCGCGTATCGGCGCAAAAGCCCATTGAAACGACACGCACATTGGGCACCCGGCCCCAATCGCCCAGCGCCGTGTTGTTGAACAGGAACATGGCCCAGTCGGCGCTGGCGGTATCGCAATTTTCATCGGGTGTGGCGGTAATTTCGGGCTCAACCACGGGTTCGGGCTCAGGCAGGGGCTCGGGGTCCGCCGGGGGCGTATCGGGGCGATTTTCGGGCGGGTCGGCCAGCGCAACCTCGGCAATTTCAGTCTGCAGACCTTCAAGGGTCGGTGTCATCCCGGCCATTTCGAGCCATTGCGGCGCATCGGGCTCAGGCAGCGGCGGTTCGGGCCGAATGACGGGACCCTGTGGCGGTGGCTCGGGCGTGAAACTGACAAAGGACTGGCGGATGACGTCCTCATGCACGGGCGATGGCGGCGTCTGGGGCGCCGGTTCTTGCACAAGCTCCTCAGCGAGCGGTTCAGCGGCGATCCGGACCACCGGGGGTTCAGGGGGCGTTTCGACGGCTGCAACCTCGGTTGCCGGTTGTTCGGCCACGGGCGGCTGGGCGGTCGGCTCGGTCGCAGCGATCTGGCTGGCGGGGGTTTGCGTCACCGGCTCGGCGACAAAATCGGCCACTTCGGGCGCCGTGTCCGCCGGCCCTGGATCCTGCAGCCGGACGATCGCCACGGCTGCAATCGCTCCGAACGCAAAGGCCGATACAAGCACCAGCATCGCTATCCGCAACGCGTAGCCGTGTATGCTTTCCATTAGCCGCGCCTTCCCAGAAAGGCATGGCGTGCCCACCCAAAAGATGCGCACGCAGCCGCAAACTTATCCCGACCATTCCCCTTACGGCTTTTCAGCCGGCACCGCGGCGGCAATCGTTTGGCCTCTTTGCCGCCCGGCGCGCGAAGGCCAAGGCTCTTAATGCAGCATATTTGGTATCGGCACCTTGATGCAACTCGCAAAAAAACGCCGCGTCCATGCGAACGCGGCGTCGATGATACTGGTTTGGCCCTTCGCTCAGCCTCAGGGCGTTCGTGCCTAAAATCGCTCCACTGGAGCGATTTGACCTCGCGTTACCGCGAGGTCGGCACTCACCCAACGATTTCGTCGTCGCTAAAGAAGAACTTGATTTCTTCGGCGGCGGTTTCGGGAGCGTCCGAGCCGTGGACCGAGTTTTCGCCGACCGAGAGGGCAAATTCCTTGCGGATGGTGCCGGCATCGGCGTTTTCGGGGTTGGTGGCGCCCATGACTTCACGGTTTTTCGCGATGGCGTCTTCGCCTTCGAGGACCTGAACGACAACGGGGCCGGACGTCATGGATTCGACCAGTTCGCCAAAGAAGGGACGTTCCTTGTGGACCGCGTAAAAGCCTTCGGCCTGTTCGCGGGTCATCTGGATGCGCTTGGAGGCGACGATGCGCAGGCCGGCATCTTCGAATTTGGAGATGATCTTGCCGGTCAGGTTGCGCTTGGTGGCGTCCGGCTTGATGATCGAAAAGGTGCGCTGAATGGCCATTGTGTCTGGTCCTTATTGGAGGATGCAAAGAAAGTGGGGCCTTTTAGCGTCAGGTTGTGGCGGTGGCAAGACGGCTTGACGCGCATGGCGCGGACCTGCCCTGCAGGGACACCACTTGCGCGGGCGGGCAGTCAAGGTTACTCACCGCGCCATCATGCTTACGATTACCAACCTCCATTACAAGATTGCCGGGCGTCCCCTGTTCGAGGGGGCGTCTGTGACGTTGCCGACCGGGGCCAAGACCGGGTTCGTGGGCAAGAACGGGTCGGGCAAGACGACGCTGTTTCAGTTGATCCAGGGGTTCTTGTCGCCCGAGCAGGGATCGATCGAATTGAGCAAGCGGGCGCGGATCGGGGCGGTGGCGCAGGAAGCGCCGGCCAGCGAGATGAGCGTGCTCGATATGGTGCTGTCGGCCGACACCGAGCGCACGGCGCTGCTCGATGAGGCGGAAACCGCCGAGGATCCGCACCGGATCGCCGATATTCATATGCGGCTGGCCGATATCGATGCACATACGGCAGAGGCGCGGGCCAGCGCAATCCTCAAAGGACTGGGGTTTTCGCTGGAGCGCCAGCATGGGCCGTGCCGGGAGCTTTCGGGCGGGTGGCGGATGCGCGTGTCGCTGGCGGGGGTGCTGTTTTCCCAGCCCGATCTTTTGCTGCTGGACGAGCCGACCAACTATCTCGATCTTGAAGGCACTCTGTGGCTGGAGAAATATCTGGCGACCTACCCTTATACGGTCTTCATGATTTCCCACGACCGCGACCTGCTCAACAAGGCGGTCAATTCGATCATCCATCTCGAGCGCGGCAAGCTGACCTTTTACAAGGGCGCTTACGATACGTTCGAGGAAACGCGCCGCATGCAGCGGGAGCTGCAGAACAAGGCGCGGGAGAAAACGCTCGCCCAGATCGAGCACATGCAGAAGTTCGTGGACCGGTTCAAGGCCAAGGCGACCAAGGCCAAGCAGGCCCAGAGCCGGGTCAAGGCGATTGCAAAGCTGCGGCCGCCCGAGGCGCTGTTCGATGAATTTGCGGCGCCGTTCAGCTTCCAGCAGCCCAAAAAGGCGCCGGCCACGCCGATGATCACCTTCGACAATGTATCGGTGGGGTATGGTGAGACGGTCATTTTGAAAAAGATCACCAACCGGATCGATCCCGACGACCGGATTGCGCTGATCGGGCCGAACGGGAACGGGAAATCGACCTTTGCCAAGCTGTTATCGCGTGAACTCAAACCGATGGGCGGGCAGATGCTGCGGGCGAAAACGCTCGATGTGGCCTATTTCGCCCAGCACCAGCTCGACCATCTCAAGCCCGAACAGACCCCTTACGAGCATGTGATCGACCTGATGCCGCTCGAAAGCGAGGCCAGGCGCCGGGCGCGGGTGGCCCAGATGGGGCTTTCGACGACGCGGATGGACACGAAGGCGAAAAACCTTTCGGGCGGCGAGCGGGCGCGGCTTTTGATGGGGATCATCACGTTTGGCGGGCCGGGCATGCTGGTGCTGGACGAACCGACCAACCATCTCGACATCGACAGCCGCGACGCGCTGGTTCATGCGCTCAACGACTACAAGGGCGCCGTGCTGATCATTTCGCACGACCGGCACCTGATCGAAGCGACCTGCGATACGCTGTGGATCGCCGAGAACGGCACGGTGAGCGAGTTCGAGGACGATCTGGACGGGTATCAGAAGAGCCTCACCGCCAACGGGGCGAGCGGAGCCGGCGGGGGCGGTTCGGCATCGGACCGCAAGCGCGAGCGGCAGGAAGCAGCGGCAAAGCGGGCCGAGTTGGCGCCGCTGCGCAAGGAGATCAAGGCGCTCGAGCAACAGCTGGACTGGAAACGCAAGGACCTGGCCAAAATCGACAAACAGCTCGACGATCCGGGCCTCTATACCGGCGATGCGGACAAGGCGATTGCGCTGGGGATCGAAAAATCGAAATTCGAGAGCGAGATCGCAGCGCTCGAGGACCAGTGGCTGGAGAAAAGCGCCGAACTCGAGGACGCGCAGGCCGACGCCTGAGCGGTTTCTTTACCGAACCGGCCAACGCGGTCTGGAACACGTTTATGCCCCGCGCTAAGGTGCTTCCGGACGATGCGGGACGAGGATCGAGCATGGCAAAACTGGTGATTGCGGCACTGCTGGCGGTACTGGCCGGGGCCGCGCCGGCGGTTGGGCAACAATTGACCAATGCGCAGCGCGATGCGGCCATCGAATTTGCGCTCAACAACACCCGCCACACCATGCTGCACGAAATCGGGCATCTGCTGGTCGATCAGCTCGATCTGCCAGTGCTGGGGCGTGAAGAGGATGCAGTGGACATGCTGGCCACGCTGCTCATGCTCAATACGGGGACCGAAGCGGATGTGATCGGGCTGCAGGATACCATAGACGGCTGGCGTTATTCGGAGAGTTTCCGGCCCTCGCGCGGCTACGTCAATTCGGCATTCTACGGCGCGCACAGCCTCGACATCCAGCGCTCCTACGCCATGGCGTGCCTGATGGTGGGGAGCGATTACGAGCGGCACACCCAATATGCGACGCGGATTTCGCTGCCCATCGACCGGCAGAAAAGCTGCGCGGAGGATTACCGGATCGCCGAGCGGGGCTGGTCGAGTGTGCTCGAGCCGCATCTTCGCGAGGGGGCACCGGCTTCCGATGTTACGGTGCAGTATCGCGACACGCGCGGGCAGTACCCTATCGCGCAGGCGCTGCTGGAACAGTCGCTGGTGCTCGAAACCTATGCCGACTGGGTGGCCAAGAATTATGTTTTGCCCCACCCGGTGCAGATCACGGCCGAGAATTGCGGCGAGGTCAACGCATTCTACGACCTGGAAAGCCGGGAAGTGATCCTGTGCTATGAGTGGGTCGATTTTTTCTATGAGCTCTATGTGTCCGACATCATGCCGGTGCGCGA
>NZ_CAXAXY010000103.1:0-10204 GCF_963972885.1 uncultured Pelagibacterium sp.
CAGGCGCAGATTTTGAACCTGCTTGCCGATTTGCAGCGCGACCTTGGCGTCTCCTACCTCTCGGTTTCCCACGATCTGGGCGTCGTCGAACACATTTCGCACCGCGTCGCGGTGATGTATCTGGGCAAGATTGTCGAGATCGCCGACAAAAAGACCATCTTCTCGGTGCCCCGACATCCCTATACCGAATTGCTGATGGGTTCGGCGCCCTCGCTCGATCCGCGAGCCCGGCACACGTTTTCGGCCTCCAATGACGACATTCCCAGCGCCACCAACAAGCCGTCGGGGTGCGCATTCCACACCCGCTGTCCCTTGGCCAGCGAAGTCTGCCGTAAGCACGAGCCCGAGTTGACCACACGCGATGACGGGCAGCTCGTGGCCTGTCACCACCGATAAGGACCGCCCATGACCACCAGCTATCTGTTTACCGGCGGCAAACTTCTCGATCCCCACGAGGGTATTCTAAAAGACGGACTGGACGTGCTCGTTACCGGCGATCGCATCGCCGAAATCGGTCCTGGCATTACCCCGCCCGAGGGCGCACAGGCCATTGCCCTTGATGGCCGTACGCTCATGCCCGGCCTTATCGATTGCCACGTGCATGTGGTGGCTGAAACGCTCGATCTTTGGGGCAATATGATTGCGCCCGCCTCATTGGGCGCGCTGCGCGCGGCACGGGTGATGAACGAGGCGCTTTCGCGCGGCTTTACCACGCTGCGCGATCTTGGCGGCGCCGATATCGGGCTGGTGCGCGGGGTGGAGGACGGGCTGATCGACGGGCCGCGCCTCGTCATCTGCGGCAAGGGCCTGACCACCACCGGTGGGCACGCCGACCTGCGCCAGCGCACCGACGATCGGCCGGGCCTGTTTTCCGACCGGGTCGGCTCCATGGGGCTGATCGCCGACGGCGTCGACAATGTCCGCGCCGTCTGCCGGACGCTCATCAAGGAGGGCGCCAATTTTATCAAGGTGATGGCTAATGGCGGGGTGTCCTCGCCCAACGATCCCATCCATTCGATCCAGTATTCGCGCGACGAGATCGCCGCGATGGTCGAGGAAGCCGAAAACGCCGGGCTTTACGTTTCGGCCCATCTTTATACCGACAAGGCGATCCGGCGCTGCGTGGAACTGGGTGTCCACTCGCTCGAACACTGTAATCTGATCGAAGCGGAAACCGCCCAAATGGCGGCAGAGGCGGGCTGTATCGCGGTACCGACCCTTGTGGCCTATGAGGCGCTGGCTATCGAAGGCAAGCAATTGGGCCTCGGCGCCGCCGAATTCGAGAAAATCGACATCGTGCGCAATGGCGGGCTGCGCTCGCTCGAAATCATGGCAGAGGCCGGCCTGCCCATGGCATTCGGCTCGGACCTTCTCGGGCAATTGCGCAAATATCACTGCATGGAGTTCGAGCTACTTGCCAAGGTGCTCTCGCCCGCAGAGATCATCCGCTCGGCGACAACGATCGGTGCAAAACTGTGCCGGCTTGAAGGCGAGGCAGGCGAGATCTCAAAAGGAGCATCCGCCGATATGATCGTTGTCGATGGCGACCCGCTTTCCGATATCTCCTTGCTCGGAGACGATGGCGCGCATATGGCTTTGATCATGGCCCGTGGCCGCCTGCACAAATCAAACCTGGTCTAGTCATTGATGCTTTTGGGGCTGTTCGTCCTCCTGGCCTGCCAACTGGGCGGCGACATCGTCACGCGGGCCCTTTCGCTACCGGTTCCCGGGCCAGTGATCGGCATTTTGCTGCTGCTGGGGGTAATGGTTGTCGCCCGCTACCTTCCAAAACGCGACCGCAGTGTGGGCGCACAGATTGAGACCGCGGCCGAGAGCCTGCTCGGCTGGCTGGGACTGTTTTTCGTGCCGGCCGGAGTGGGAATTTCCCAGCATTTCGATCTTGTGGCTGCCAACGGGTTGGCGCTGACACTCGTGCTGGTCGTATCGAGCGTTTTGACGTTGGCCGTCACCGTATGGGTGTTCATCCTTGCCCGGCGGCTTTTTGGAGCGCGCGGCAATGGGTGACGGGCTCTGGGTGTTTTTGGCGGCCAGTCCGCTGTTCTGGCTCACGCTGACCATCGGGGTCTTTTTGCTCGCCAGCCGGCTGGCCAAAGCCAGCGGCAATCACCCCCTCGTCAATCCGGTGCTGATCTCGGTTGGCGTCCTCGTTGCGATCCTGCGTCTGACGGGGACGGATTATCTCGAATATTTCGACGGTGCCCAGTTCATCCATTTCATTTTGGGACCTGCCACGGTGGCGTTGGCCATTCCGCTGTGGCGGCATCGGGCAAGGGTGCGGGAGCTGGCGGTGCCCATCCTTGCGGCGCTTGTCGTAGGAGCACCGTTTGCAATGTTTTCCGCCGTACTGATCGCCAAAGCGCTCGGACTCCCCGAAACGCTGCAGATGGCGCTGGTCCCCAAATCGGCCACTGCCGGCATTGCAGTGGGTGTGGCCGAACAGATCGGCGCCAATGGTTCGCTCGTTGCGGTCTTTGTGATCGTGACCGGAATCATCGGCGCTGTCATCGTCACTCCGTTGATGAATGCCATGGGGATCAGGGACTATGCAGCGCGCGGGTTTGCTGCAGGGCTGAGCGCACACGGCATCGGCACCGCCCGCGCCCTTCAGGTCGACCCGCTGGCGGGCGCGTTTTCCGGGCTTGCCATGGCCCTCAACGGCATAGCGACCGCCATCCTCGCCGGCTGGCTGTTTTCCTAGCCCAACTGGGCAATCTCGCTCCGAAAGGCATCGACGAGATAGGGCGCGATCCGCATGGCGATGGCGAGTTTTTCCGCATCATAATGATGTTCTGCATCGAGAATGGCGATGGTGCCGAGCAGGGTTTTCTGGCCGATGATCGGCACGTTGATGGCCGAACCCAATCCGAGCGAAGCGATCAATTCATGATCGAAGAACGCCCAACGTATCGCGTCCATGTCCCGGCCGAGAAAGGGCTGATGCCGCCTGATGACCAGATCACCCCAGGGCGTATCGCCCATGGGCTTGCGTCCCGAGAGCGGATAGTCCGCCGCGTTCGTGCTCCAGAACCGCTGCACTTCCTTGCCGCCCGGCAATACCAGAAGGAGCGTGAACAGTTTATGCCCGACCAGGGCATTGAGCGCCGCATCAACGGCGCCATAGAGGGCCGGACGGTCCCCGTTGGCCAGGATTTCGGCAAGGCGATCAAGGGCATCGAGCTGGGTCTGTGCGGAGGGTGACATAGGTGGTTTCCTGAGGCGGATCGGTTCGCTCAGGCTTGCCAGCCCGGATGTGCAAGATCAAGCGTGACTTTGTGTCCCGCATCCGTCGCCCACCCGGCGCTCAGGATCATCTGATGAGGATGGCGCGAAAATCATTGACGTTGGTGTAAGTGGGGCCGGTGATCACCAGGCGTCCCGCCTTGCGGAAGAATGAATAGGCATCATTTCGATCGAGATGGCCGGCAGGATCGTGGGCATCGACCTGGTCGGCGGCAAAATCGAACCAGGCTCCGGCATTGTCTTCAGTGCCGTCAATACCGTCGGTATCGCACGAAATGGCGGCGACCCGACCGTAGGATTTGAGCGCCAGATAGAGCGCCAGGAGGAATTCCGAATTGCGCCCACCACGCCCTGCAGCCTCGGGGCGCAGGGTCACCGTCGTCTCGCCGCCGCTGAGCAGGACGCAAGGGGGGGCGAATGGTGTGTTGTACTGCACCACCGAACGCACGATGCCCGCCATAGCCGTTGCCACTTCCCGGGCCTCGCCTTCGATGGCATCTCCCAGGATGACGGGCGCTATCCCCATGGCCTCTGCTTCCCGGCTCGCCGCTTCAAGCGAGGCGCGCGGCGTCGCGATCATATGGACGGGCGAAGGGGTTGATTTGTCATCGGTCAATCCGTTGGCGAACAGCGCCCTTTCGGCATGGTCTGGAATATCAATCCGGAACCGCCGCAAGATAGAGCGCACCTCCTCGATGTCATTGGGCGCTACAATCGAAGGGCCAGATCCCACCGTCGCCGGATCGTCGCCTGGGACATCGGAAATGACGTAGGTGACCAGCCGGGCGGGCGCAGCGGCCAGCGCCAGCTTGCCGCCCTTTACCGCCGAAAGGGCCTTGCGGACCGCGTTCATCGCACCGATCGGGGCACCCGAGCGCAAAAGCTGGCGCGTTATATCCTGCTTGTCGGCAAGGGAAATGCCATGCGCGGGCATGGTCAACAGCGAGGAGGCGCCGCCCGATATCAGAACCACGACGAGATCGTCAGGCCCTGCCGAGTTGGCCAGTTCCACGATATCGCGGGTCGCCTTGAGCCCTGCCTCGTCGGGCACCGGATGAGCGGCCTCGACGATGGTGACGTGGCGCGTGGGGACCGAATGGCCATAGCGCGTGATGACCAGTCCCTCGACAGGCGCATCCCAGGCCTCTTCGAAAGCGCGGGCCATGCGGGCCGAAGCCTTGCCAGCGCCCAGAACGATGGTCCGCCCCTTGGGCCGTTCGGGCAGAATGTCTTGGAACTTACCGTCCGGCAGCGCCGCTTGAAGGGCGGCGTCGAAGAGACGCCGCAACACGGCTTCGGCGTTCAAATCGCCGATTTTGTTTTCAGCAAGCATCGCCGGACCTCCCCTCCCTTGCGATGCGCCCACCACACGGTCTTCGCCGTCTGTATATGGCCGGGCGCCCGCCAACTCAACGCTCAACCGATCTGATGATCAGCCTGGATTTCCAGCGCCCGGATCAGGGCCGAGTGGTCCCAGGCCTTGCCGCCATGTGCGGCGCACATACTGAACAGTTGCTGGCACAGTGCCGTTGCAGGCAATGCCATGTCGAGTTTACGAGCGGAATCCAGGGCGTTGTTGAGATCTTTCTGGTGCAGTTCAATCCGGAAGCCGGGATCGAAGGTGCGCTTGACCATCCGATCGCCGTGTAATTCGAGAATACGCGAGGAAGCAAATCCGCCCATCAATGCTTCGCGCACCCGTGCGGGATCGGCTCCGGCCCTGGAGGCAAAAAGCAGGGCCTCGGCGACCGCTTCGATGGTCAGCCCCACAACGATCTGGTTGGCGACCTTGGCGGTCTGACCGTCACCGACGCTTCCCACCAGCGTAATGTTTTTACCCATGGTTTCAAACAGCGGCTTGACGACGTCGAAATCGGAAGGGTTACCACCAACCATGATCGAGAGCGTCGCCTGCTGGGCGCCGACCTCGCCGCCAGAAACCGGCGCATCGAGATAACCGCATCCCTTTTCGGCGACGCGGGCGGCAAACTCTTTGGTCGCGATGGGCGAAATCGAGCTCATGTCGACGACGATCTTGCCTGCCGACAATCCCTCAAAGACGCCGGCTTCGTCGAACAGAACGGCCTGTACGTGCGGGGTGTCGGGCACCATGATGATGATCACATCGGACCGTTCGGCCACGGCGCGGGAGGATTGCGCGCGCACTGCACCCTTCTCGGTCAGCATTTTCGGAGTGTCCGAGCGGTCATAGACCAGCACGCTGTGTCCGGCATCGAGCAGATGGCCCGCCATGGGCGCACCCATGATACCCGTTCCAATGAATCCGATGTTCATGATTCACTCCTTGTGGTCCCCGATGGGGCGCAACATGAAATTGTGGCAAAGAGGGGCCGGCTCTCTGAGCGTGGCCGGCCCGCAACGTGACAGGGACGCCGCAACACTCCGCGACGTCCGGTTTGAACAAGTGTTCAGGGACGCGCTGTGGCTTCCATTTCCGCCTCATAACCACGGCGGATCAGCGAGCCTTCACTTCCGGCCTGGAAGCACGAGAAACCCTCGCGCTCGGCGCGCCATCCCAGCGGGCCGCAGGCCTGAATGCCGGCCGATTGTGCGGCATCGAGAACGCGATCAACGATCATCTCGTACTGCTCATCACCCTGGGCGTAGCCCGAGAAATTTCCGAGATCGGAACTGGCGATCATGATCCCGTCGACACCTTCGACTTCAGCGATTTCGTACACGTCTTCGACGCCATCCATCGTTTCGATCATCAGGATGACCACGACATTGTCGTTGAACGTTTCACGATAACCGCCAGGAACGTCGCTGTAGAAGCTCCAGCGCTGGCCGCCGCCACGGCTGTGGCGTCCGTCGGGCGGAAACTTGACCCAGGAAACCGCTTCCTCGGCCTCTTCGACCGAATCGATCGTTGGATAGACAATCACCATGGCGCCAGCATCAAGGGCATGCTGGGCTTCGCGCTCGTCAGTATAGGCGAGACGGACGCCATGGGCAGCCTGAGCGTCCGGACAGGCCGCATACATATTGGCCACCGATTCCCAGCTGGTCTGGGAATGCTGCATTTCGACCCAGGTGAAGTCGTATCCCGCATTGGCCATCGCACAGTAGATCTGGGGATCCTGCTCGTTGATCGTGCCGCCGACAAGATCTTCGCCATTCATAATCTTTTGCTTGGCACTGTTCCAGATCTCAACTTCCCCTTCCGCCTCATAGGCGGGGCCATATTCCCATTCCGATGCGATGAACTCTTCCTGAGCCAGCGCACCGCCGGCCATGGCGCAGGCCATCAGCATGGCCAGTCCGGTTTTGGTTGCAATGTACATTTCTCTCTCCCATTTTCCTCTAAAGGAACCGTAATAACATCTCGAGCATTTATGTTGTTATCGAATGAGTCAAACAGTATTGTTGTTTATTTATATTATAAATTACACTTTTATATCATACTATTATAGTTGACCAGGTCCGTTTTATTCGACCAACAAGTTGAAGAATTCACGCTCGCGCTTTTCAAGCTGGGGGACCACGCGTCCGGCGATGATGCGCTCGAAGTGGGGGGTGCGCCGGTGGGCGTCGGCCGCCGGTTCGTCGATATAGACTTCGCAGAGCAGAAATTGATTGGGATGCTCCTGAGACTCCCAGACCTGGTAGCTGACGCAACCCGGTTCGGAACGGATCATCTCCTGTTTCATCTCTATGAGATCGGCCAACACCTGATCACGGGCGCCGTCCTTGATGAAATAGCGGGCGGTCATCAAAATCATGTCGCATACTCCTGCTCGGTGATTTTTCGATTGCCATCGCACGGAGTAATTGTCAAAGTATATTTGTTTAATACTATCGTGGTATCATAATACTAATTGATTTTTTGTTGACGTTTACTTTTATTTCTTCAAGACTTACTTCCAACCCGACCGCCAGCCCGGAGCGGCATGGCCACGGGGCAGCATTAATCTGGAGGAGTGAAAGACATGAATTACTTAGGTTGGATCAAGGGCGCTGCCCTGGCCGGTGTCGCAACGATAGCATTGACCGCCGGCTCAGCACAGGCTCAGACCGTCTGGCGGATCAACGTTTCCATGCCCCAGGACGGTCACCATGGCATCGCCATCGATACGTTCGCCGAGGAGGTCGAGCGCCTCACAGAAGGGCGCTATGTGATCGAGACCTTCTATGCCGGGTCGCTGGGCGGGGAGCGCGAATCCATCGAGGGCGTTCAACTGGGTACGCTTGAATTGACCTTCACCTCGACGGGCCCAGTGCCCAATTTCGTGCCTGAACTTTCGATCCTGGACATCCCATTCCTGTTCCGCGATTACGAGCACGCCCGTGGAGTTCTCGACAGCGAGATCGGCGACGAGTTGCTCGGCCGTTTCGAATCGCACGGCATCAAGGGGCTTGCCTGGGCCGACAATGGCTTCCGGCATATGACCAACGACATTCGCCCGATCGAAAGCCCTGAAGACCTTGACGGTCTCAAGCTGCGCACCATGGAGAGCCCGGTCCACATTGCCGCGTATCGCGAGTTCGGCATCCTGCCCACGCCTATGGCTTTCCCCGAAGTTTTCGCTGCCCTTCAGCAAGGTGTCGTCGACGGTCAGGAAAATCCCCTTTCGGTGATTGAATCGAACAATTTCGACGAGGTTCAGCAGTACCTTTCGATGACAGGACATGTTTTTTCGCCCTGCGTGTTCTTGATGAATCTTGACCTGTGGAATGGGCTTTCGGAAGAAGATCAGGCCCATTTCGTCGAGGCTGCCCAGGCTGGTACAGCCGCAAATCGGGCTCGCGTCGACGAGGATGAAGCAACCGCCATTGAAACTATGCGCGCCGATGGAATGGAAATCCTCGAAGACATTGATCGTGATGCCTTCGTTGCAGCCCTCTCGGAGGTCAATGCGCAGTTCGCGGAAGAGTTCGGGGCCGAAGAAGTCCAGGCGATCCGCGACTGGCAGCCTGAATAAGTTCTGCTTTCCGCTTTCCTGCGGGCGCCCATCCGGCGCCCGCATACCGGCAATTTCATTCAAGGACGACGTAGATGCAGGCGGCCTTACGATATTTCTTCATCTTCGACAAAGCGCTCAACGCGGTGATCTCGGTTGTCGCGGTCCTGGCCCTGGCCGTGGCGGCGTGTCTTGGCTTTTTGCAGGTGCTCTCGCGCTTTGCCCTTAAGATTCCGCTCGAATGGACCGAAGTGACCATCCGAATCGCCTTGGCATGGATGGTGTTTGTAGGTGCGGCGCTGGTGTTCAGGGCCGGCGCCATGATCGCGGTAGACATGATGCGTCATCTTCTGCCCACCCGGTTCCGGCGTCTCCATGACGGCTTTGTCACCCTGGTCGTACTGATCTTTCTGGCATTGTTGGGCTATTGGGGCTTTGACTACGCCAACCGCAGCGCCAGCCAGACGCTTCTGGGACTGGATTTCATCTCGGTCTATTGGGCCTATATCGCCATTCCCATCGGCTGTTTCTGTTCGGCCGTCGCTGTCATCGCCAGATTTATCGAGCACGACCCGGTCACCGATGATGACCAGGAACTCACACTCGTCCATTAAGGTAATTGCTCATGGCTATCCTCATGCTCGGAGTCATGCTCCTGGGCTTTGTCCTGTCGATCCCCATCGCCGTGTCGATCGGCCTGGCCGGCGCGATCGGCCTGATGACCGCCAACACCAGCCTGCTCATCCTGCCCAAGGAAATGTATACGGCGATCGACAAATTTCCCCTGGCCGCTATCCCCTTCTTCATTCTTGCGGGCACGATCATGGAACGGGGCGGCATTTCCCTGCGGCTTGTCAATTTCGCCAAGTCAATCATCGGCGGACTGCAAGGGGGGCTCGCGGCCACCTGCGTTCTGACCTGCATGATGTTTGCTGCGGTTTCGGGTTCGTCGATCGCCACGACGTTCGCGATCGGTGCCATTCTCATTCCCGCTCTCGTCCGTGACGGCTACCCTCGTCCCTATGCGGCTGCACTGCAGGCCAGTTCGGCCGAGTTGGGCATCATCATCCCGCCTTCCATTCCGTTGATCCTTTATGGGGTTTCAACGGAAGTCTCGATCGGCGAGCTGTTTATAGGCGGCATAGGTCCAGGCATTTTCGTGGGCACGGTGATGACCATTGGCGTTCTGATCTATGCCCGCTTGAAAGGGTTCGGCAAAGTCGCCAAGGAAGACCGGCTGTCGGTCACTGCCGCGGGCTGGCGCGCACTTCCGGCGCTGTGCCTGCCCGTGGTCATTCTCGGTGGGATTTATTCAGGCATAACGACACCGACCGAGGCCTCGATCGTTGCGGTGTTCGCGGCGCTTTTGATCGGAATGTTTATCTATCGGGAAATCAGCCTGCCCGATCTTTTCCCGATCTTTCACAAGGCAGTGATGTCGACCGTAATGATCATGATCATCATTTCTGCTGCCGGGCTGTTTTCCTATCTCATCACCCGGGCCGGCGTTCCCAACGCTATCGGTGTCTATCTGCGCGACACCTTGAGCGACCCCATCCTGTTTCTGCTGGCGGTCAATGTGGTTTTGCTGTTCATCGGCATGTTCGTTGAGACCAATTCATCCATCCTGGTGCTCTCGCCCATTCTGGTGCCGGTGGCTATCTCGATGGGCATCGATCCGGTCCATTTCGGACTGATCATGGTAGTGAACCTTGCCATGGGGATGGTGACGCCGCCCCTGGGGGTCAACGTCTATGCCGCCTGTACGGTTGGGAATGTCGCGTTCGAAAAGGTCGTGCCCCGTCTTCTTCCCCTTCTGGGCCTGATGTTTGCCTGCCTGATGGTGATCACCTATGTCCCGCAAATAACTCTGACACTGCGCGACCTGTTCTACAGCCGGTAAGAACAGGAGCGCGGTTGGGGCCCCCGCCGGGGGCCCCTTTTTTATCAACGCAAGAAAAAGGCGGCCCTAGAGCGCGTCTTGATCTGATTGAATCGGTTTGGGATTCCCAAATCGATTT
>NZ_CAXAXY010000104.1:0-10182 GCF_963972885.1 uncultured Pelagibacterium sp.
AGGATGACGATGGGGTGGGGCGGATGGTGGTGATGAAGCCGAGCACCGCACAAGTTTCTCTCCTCGCCCATATTGCCAAATCGCGCCCGGCGCTGTCAGTCTGATCATCCCGATTGACCGACAAGCGTTTTTTGATGACCGATCGCCCCTATGCTTCCGCCCCCGGCGGGCTGCCGCCCCAGACCCAGCTTCTCAGCGACCGTGCGGTGTTTACCGATGCCTATGCGGTGATCCCCAGGGGCGTAATGGCTGATATCGTGACGAGTTATCTGCCCTTCTGGGACAAGACGCGGCTGTGGGTGATTTCGCGCCCGCTTTCGGGTTTTGCCGAAACATTTTCCCAATACATCATGGAGGTCGCGCCCGGCGGCGGCAGCGACAGGCCCGAGCCTGACGCTGAGGCCGAAGGTGTCCTGTTCGTTACCGCCGGCGAAATTTCATTATCGCTGGCCGCAACCACCTACACCTTGGCCCCCGGTGGCTATGCCTATATCCCGCCGGCAGCCGAATGGACCCTGCGCTGCACCGGCGCCGAACCCGCCCGCTTCCATTGGATACGCAAGAGATACGAAAAGGTCGAAGGACTCGACACGCCAACCGCTTTTGTCTCTTCCGATCAGGAAATAGAACCCATCCCCATGCCGGGAACCGAGGGCAAATGGGCAACCACGCGCTTTGTCGAGCCCACCGATCTGCGCCACGACATGCACGTCAATATCGTCACCCTTCAGCCCGGCGCCGTCATTCCATTTGCCGAAACCCACGTGATGGAACATGGGCTTTATGTACTTGAGGGAAAGGCGGTCTATCGGCTCAATCAGGATTGGGTGGAGGTGGAAGCGGGCGATTACATGTGGTTGCGCGCCTTTTGCCCGCAGGCCTGTTACGCCGGCGGACCGGGCCCATTCCGCTATCTGCTCTATAAGGACGTCAACCGGCACATGAAACTGGGCCGGCCATGACCACAACGATCATTGCCGCACCGCTGACCAGGGAGGCGTTCGCCCCGTTCGGGCAGGTCATGACCACCGAGGGTGCTCGCCACTTTTCCATCAACAACGGCATGACAGAGCGTTTCGACGACCTCGCCACTGTCGAAATCGGTGGAGAGAACGGGCGCCCGCTGATCTCGATCTTTCGCGGCAAGCCCTATGAGTTGCCGTTGCGTCTGACGCTCGTCGAACGGCACCCGCTGGGCTCGCAGGCCTTCATGCCGCTCCACCCCCGCCCCTTTCTGGTGATCGTCGCCCCCGACGAAAACGGCGTCCCCGGCACGCCGCTGGCGTTCCTTACCGAACCCGGAGTTGGGATCAACATTGGACGCAACATCTGGCACGGCGTGTTGACCACGCTTGAGCAAGAAGGCGATTTCCTCGTTGTCGATCGCGGCGGCGATGGCGACAATCTGCAAGAGCACGTCTTTGAGGTGCCCTTTACGGTCAAGCTCGACCAGCCCTAGAGCGTGTCCAGCAAAAGCATGTCCTCGACGCGATCGGGGATGGAAACGGTTTTGCGGTTCGGACACGCGACAAAACAAGGGTTTAGAGCCAAGGATTTGAGTCACTCAAATCCTTGGCTCTAATCGGACGATCTATATCCCTGCATACCAATCATAGCCGTGATCGGCCCAATAGCTGCCCTTTCCGCGATGCAACTGGCTGAAATCGTCGACAAGTTCGATGCGGCGCAGATATTTGGCCATCTTGTAGCCAAGCTGGCGCTCGATCCGCACCCGCACCGGGGCGCCATTGCGCACCGGGAGAGCGGCATCGTTCATGCCATAGGCGAGGATCGTCTGAGGATGGCGCGCATCGATCAGCCCGACGCTTTCGTAATAGGGTGAGGCCGAAAGCCCACCCCCGTAATTGTCGTAGCAGTGAAAGACGCAATAGCGCGCATTGGCCGTGGGGCGCACCTCGTCGAGGATCGTTGCCAGCGGCACGCCGGTCCATTTGGCGATACAGCTCCAGCCCTCCACGCAATCGTGCCGGGTGATCTGGGTGCGTGCGGGCATGTTGCGCAACTGATCGAGCGAATACGATTGCGGGGTTTCGACAAGTCCGTCGACCACCAGTTGGTAATCGGCAAAATCGTTGTCGCGCAACGCGACATAATCGGCCTCCTGGGGATCGGTCGTCCCGTTGGGACGCATACCCTGGCGGATTTCGCTTTCGGCAAATTCCTTGGCCAGCGCCTGATCGCCCAACAGCAGCCTTTGGGCGGCAAGGGTCAGATCATTGGCCGAGGCGAGCGTGTCGCGCACCGGATGGCCTGGGCGCAAAAGGGAATCGAACTGATCGCATCCGGCCAGCGTCACCCCGGCAATGCCGGCCGCCGACGCGGTAAGGAACTTTCGCCGCTGCATTGAAAAACGCTTCATTTCTCTCCCTCCGTTTCGGGATCGATCCTGTACTTGCCGGTTATCATCGAGCGCATCGTATTGAGCGGCCCGGCCAAGAGCACCATGGCAATATGGACGATGAAGAACCCGACCAGCAGAGCCATGGTAATGAAATGGATGGTGCGCGCCGTCTGCCGCCCGCCAAAGATTTCGATGAGCCAGGGCCAGGCCGAGTTCATGCCCGGCGACATCGACAGCCCGGTCAGAACGATCAGCGGAAACAGGATCAGCAGCACGATGCCGTAGCTGAGCTTTTGCAGCACGTTGTAGCGCCGCGTGTGGTGGAATTTAAGGCGCGCATGGGCGGCAACATCGGACGGCAGCGACCTGATATCGGTGGCCGTCGGAATGATGTCGCGACGCAGATGCCCGTTGATGAGGCTGGCAACGAACCAGATGAACATGGTTCCAACCAGGAGCCAGCCGAAAAAGAAGTGAACGACACGGCCCGTGCCCAGATCCTGATAGGAGGGAATGGTCGCCCATGCGGGAAAGCCGCGCACGCGCTCCTGACCTTCCGGCCCGGAATAGCCGAAAATGCCGGTGGTATCGAATTGATGCCCGAAGATCGTCGTGATCCCCGAAATCGAGCCGTCCGGATTGCGAATGGCCCCCATGGACAGGATCGAATTGGAAAATTCGAACCCCGATTGCTGCCCGATATAAAGGCGCGGATGCGCGTTGAAGATCTGCAGCCCGGTGAGCAGCAGGAAAAACAGGCAGATCACCCACACCCAATGGGTGAGCCGCGTCCAGATGGACTGGCGCTTGATGACCTGGCTGCCGGTCGTTCCCGGGCGTAACGCATCGGACATATTGCCCTCCCTTTGTCGGAATGCCCGCCCCGGGGGCACCAGCCGTCCGGGGCGAAGCGATAATAGAGCAGGCTTACTGCTGAGGCGCCATAGCGTCACCTGCCATAGCATCGCCAGCCATCGGATCGGCATCCATGTGCTCGCCATTGTGGACCATATGACACGCCTCTTCGGCCGTCGCGGCCACTTGCGCGAATGTGATCGCCTGAGCCTGCTCGATGCAAAGCGCAAGATCCTCGTCGGACATCATCGGGGCCATGGAATCCATGGCCATCGAATCGCTGGCCATCGAGTCACTGGCCATGCTGTCGCCCGCCATTGCGTCTCCAGCCATTGCGTCTCCTGCCATTGCGTCTCCTGCCATTGCGTCTTGGGCTTGAATTGCGGTGATCGGCAGGGCCAATGCAAGAAATGCGGCAGCAAATATGGTTTTGTTGAACATCGTGTAGTCTCCCTTGGGGTTGCGACCGCAGCTCATGGATACGGTACGTGCTCAACATTCGTTTGCGGTTCAGCGCCGGTTACATCCTCACGAAATCGTGTTCCCAACTCGATTATTTCGCGGCCCCGCTGTAACGTTTGTCCGGCGTTGGACGAATAGGAGCCTGATGCATATGGATTCACTCGAAACGCGGCTCCACGCGCTCGTGCTGTCGTCTCTCGAGGGCGACAAGCCGGCCTATCGGCAGCTTCTTGTCGAATTGACCCATTATCTGCGCATCTATTTTGGCAGGCGGCTGGCTCCGACCCACGCGGCCCATGTCGAGGATCTGATTCAGGAGACACTTTTGGCCGTGCACACAAGACGTCTGACCTACGACGTAGCGCGGCCCTTCACCGCCTGGGTGCACGCCATTGCCCATTACAAACTCGTCGATCATCTGCGCCGCCATTCCATCCGCCCAACCGTACCGCTCGATGATGAGATGACCGGAGGCGCGCCGGCCGGAGAACTGGCCGCCCACGATCTCGAAAGGGTGCTTGGCACCCTGCCCGAGCGCACTTCGACCCTGATCCGCAAGGTCAAGGTCGAAGGGTCTTCGGTGGCCGAAGCCGCATCGGCCCATGGCATCAGCGAGGGCGCGGCAAAAATCGCCATCCATCGGGGCTTGAAAGCGCTCATGGCGCGTTTTGCGGGAGACAGACGATGACCAATCCCGATCTCATTGACCGCCTTGTCGACGATTTGCGCCCAACACCACGAGGCGCGCTGCGCTGGATGCTGGTGGGCGCCGTGACCGCCGGCATCATGATCGCAGCAGCCATTATGGTGCCGTCGATCGGTCTGCGCGCCGACATCCTGACGGCGCCGGGCACCGCCATGTTCTGGATCAAGCTCGGCTATACCAGCGTGCTTGCCCTGTTGGGGCTTACAGCGGCCATGGCGCTGTCGCGCCCGGAGAAAAGCAGTTGGTCGGGCCTGTGGGCCGTCGGCGGCGTGTTCCTCCTCACCCTTGCGGGCGGTCTCTGGCAGTGGGGCAATGCGTCCGAAGCGATAAGGCCCGTTCTGGCCTTTGGTGGCACGGCACTGGTGTGCCCGTTCTTCATAATCGCCTTCTCTGCCCCCGTACTCACCATCATGCTGGCAGCAATGCGGCGCCTGGCCCCGGCCAACCCCACATTGGCCGGGTTGGCTGCCGGACTGGCCTCCGGTGGCGCGGGGGCGTCGGTCTATGCGTTCCATTGCGGTGAAAACGGGCTGCTGTTTCTCGCCCTGTGGTACTCGGTGGGGGTGGGACTGGTCGCGCTGTCTGGCGCGCTGCTGGGACGGACGCTCCTGCGGTGGTAAGGCGCCTGTGACAGGATCGTCATAAATTGACCACCCGGTCAAACTTTTGCTTTCCCTCTCCGGGCAAACGTGTTTGACTTTGCTCCCATGTGCACAACTTCGGCGCTGTAACACGACCGTCGCAAAGGCATGGAATAGAGGCGTGGTAAGCGTCTCGATGACAAAGGGAACAAGGGATCATGAAACATCTGTTGCTCGGCGCCTCCGCGCTGGCACTGACCGTTGGCCTTACCGGCCCCGTCAGTGCGCAGGAAGGCGAATTCACGCTAAACATCCTCCATCTCAACGATTTCCACTCGCGCTTCGGCCCGATCACCAGTTCGGATTCGAACTGCGACGCGGAAACGGACGCCGCCGGTGAGTGCTTTGGTGGCATCGCCCGCGTCAAGACTGCGATCGAAGACAAGCGCGCCGAACTCGAAGGCGAAAACGTCGTCCTGCTCGACGCCGGCGACTGGTTCCAGGGTTCGTTGTTCTACACCCAGTATCGCAGCGAGATCGTCTCGGAATTCTCCAATGGCCTGGGGATCGACCTTATGGCCGTCGGCAATCACGAGTTCGACGATGGACCTGAAGAACTGGCCGCTCTGCTCGACGCCATCGAGTACCCGCTGATTTCCGGCAACACCAATGTCGAAAACGAGCCGCTTCTCGAAGGCCGTCTTCCGGGCACCCATGTCATGGAGATCGGCGGCGAACAGGTCGGGTTCATTTCGGCGCTCGCCGAAGACACCGATGAAACCTCCTCACCCGGCGACAATGTCGAGTTCGAAGACGTCATCGACAGCCTCACCGCACAGGCCGAAGCCCTGACCGCCGAAGGCATCAACAAGATCATCGCGCTGACCCATGTGGGCTTTGCCCAGGATCAGGAAATCGCATCCAATGTCCCCGGTGTTGACGTGGTCGTGGGCGGTCACTCGCACACACTGCTCTCCAACACCGACGAAGGCGCCGCAGGCGGCTATCCGACCATGATCAACGGGGTCGACGGCAATGAAGTGCCGGTCGTCACTGCCTATTCCTATGGCAAGTACCTGGGCGATCTCACCGTCACCTTCGATGCCGAAGGCAATGTGACCTCGGCCGAGGGCGACCCGATCCTCATCGACGCTTCGGTTGAGCCCTATGAGGAATACGTTACCCGCCTCGCCGAGCTCGAAGAGCCGCTCCAGGAGCTGATGGCCGAAGTGATCGGCACGACGACGGCACCGATCGAAGGCAGCCGCGAAGTTTGCCGTGTCGAAGAATGTTCGATGGGCAACCTCGTCGCTGACTCCATTCTCGATGCAGCGTCCGGTAGCGGAGCCACGATCGCCATCCAGAACGGCGGCGGCCTGCGTTCTTCGATCGATGCCGGCGAGATCACCATGGGCGAAGTGCTGACGGTCCTGCCCTTCTCCAACACGCTGGCCACCGTCGAAATCTCGGGTGCCGATGTGATCGACGCGCTTGAAAACGGTGTCTCCGACATCGAAAACGGCGCTGGCCGCTTCCCGCAGGTTGCCGGGCTGCAATATTCCTACACCCTGGCCAACTCGGTTGGCGAACGCATCAGCGACGTGATGGTCGATGAAGGCGGGGAATGGGTGCCAATCGATGAAGACGCCACCTACACCATCGTCACCAACAATTACATGCGTGGCGGCGGCGACGGATACGGCACCTTTGCCGAAGGCGACAACCCCTACGATTTCGGCCCGCCACTCGAGCAGGTTCTGGCCGATTACATCGCGGCACAGGGCGGTGAATACACCCCCTACACCGACGGTCGCATCACGATCATCGAATAAGCAAAAGGCTTATCCATCATGCACAAAGGGCGCGTCCAGTGGACGCGCCCTTTCCTTTTCCGGAGCCGCTCGGCATGCGTATGGCCATGCCCTGACCTTCTGCGCGTCCCCGGCTATCGCCGGGATGCAATCGGAGAGGGGATTTACCCGACTACGATCTCCTTGCGCTCCTGATCGGAAACGAACCCCAGATCGAGCACCTTTTGCATGTCCGCCGCATAGCGGAAGCTCGGATCGCCATTGACGCCCGAATGAACGGCCTCGACGAAACGGTGATAATTGGTCGGCACCGGCTCGACCGGCACCTCCTGCCAGTGGGCGATTTCCGCATCCTCGCCCGCACACATCTGCAGCGAGGACCCGTTCATGCCATGCTGGACTTCCAGCCCGCCCTTGTCCCCATAGGCCCGCAGGCGAAGCGTATTGAGATACCCCGAGGCCCAGCGCGTCGCATGGACCACACCGAGCGCGCCCGAGCCGAATTCGAGGCTCATGGTGAAGCTGTCATTGGCATCGAGAACATAGTCCCCGATCCGCCCATCCGGATCCTTGTCGAAGGCCTTGAGCCGACAGAACATCGAGGCAACCGGGGCGTTGATGCCGAAGGACGCGAAATCGAGGATATGAATGCCGATGTCGCCCAGCGTGCCGTTCGAACCGTGCCCGGTCGAGAGCCGCCACAGCCATGTCGGATCTGTCCGCCAGTCGCCCCAGGCCTTTGAGACCAGCCAGCTTTGCAGATAGCTGGCCTCCACATGCTTGATCTCGCCGATGGCACCCTCATCGACCAACTGCCGGAATTTCTGCAATTCGGCGACGTTGCGATAAGTGAGGTTGACCATATTGACCAGTCCGGCCGCCTCGGCAGCGTCGGCCATGCCCTCGGCATGCCCGTAATGGGTGGCCAGAGGCTTTTCGCAAAACACATGCTTGCCCGCCGCGATCGCCTTCATCGAGGTTTCGAAGTGGAACCGGTCGGGCGTCACATTGGCGATCGAATCGAACTGCCCCCAATCGAGGGCCTCGTCGAGCGAGGTGAAGGTGCGCGGAATGTCGTAGCTCTGGGCGAAGCGCTGGGCGCGCTCGGCATCGAGATCGACTGCTCCGACGATGTCCACACCATCGATGGCGCCAAAATGCGCCGCATGGCTGGAGGCCATATTGCCCGTGCCAAGGATCACAAGACGCATGCTGCGCTCCCGCGATAGAGGTTTAAATGAAAGGTCTGGCGCTCCCTAGCGGAAGCCTTCTTCACCTGTCTTGTGCAACTTGCCGCCGCGCTCCTCGATCTTTTCGAGCGCCTTGTCCACCGGCACGTTTGGTGCATCGTGAACGGCCACATACCGCCCTTGCGGGTTGTGCGCCCATCTGACCGCATTGCGCAAAACCTTGCCCACAGTCGCATCGTGATAGGTGGGGTAGGTTTCGTGCCCGGGCCGGAAGTAAAAGATATTGCCGGCCCCGCGCCGATAGGTCAGCCCCGAACGGAACACCTCCCCGCCCTGGAACCAGGAGATGAAAACGGTTTCGAGCGGTTCGGGCACCGAGAACGGTTCACCGTACATTTCCTCGTTTTCCAGCTCGAAATATTCACCGAGTCCTTCGGCAATCGGATGGCGCGGATTGACGACCCACAGCCGCTCGCGCTCGCCCGCCTCACGCCATTTGAGCGCGCAGGGCGTGCCCATCAACCGTTTGAAGATCTTGGAAAAATGCGCCGAGTGCAAAAGGATCAGCCCCATGCCCTCCCAGACGCGCTTTGCCACACGCTCGACGATGGCATCATCGACATCCCCATGCGCCGCATGACCCCACCACAACAGAACATCGGTATCGGCCAGAACGGCGTCGGTCAGCCCATGCTCGGGGTCCTGCAGCACCACGGTATCGGCCGAGATGCCGGCGTCCTCGGCCAGCAATCTGGCGATCTGGGCGTGCATGCCCTCGGGGTAGAGTTCGGCCACCACGTCGCTTTTCTGCTCGTGAACATTCTCGCCCCAGACGAGCGCCTTGATCGTCATTGTCCATCACTCCTGTCGCGGCCCTGCCGCGAGCCAAAACGTTTTGGATTTTCATATGCGCCGAAGCGCCACCACCCCGGGCACTTCGTTCGCACTGTCTCTTGATGATTACCGCGCGCCCACATCCCTGCGCGGCCCCAACCTTGTTTCCGCTCTATCGTGTTTGCAGGTCGATTTGGAGAGGCAAAATGCAACAAGCGAATAAAAAAAGAGGCGGAAGGTTCCGCCTCTTTGATCCGAACCGATAGGCGCCGCTATTCGATGGCGTCGGTGACAACCGTCGTATAGGCGCCTTCGGGCTCTTCGGTGATCGCCGGATTGTCCGGGGAGACCGCCGAGAGCAGCGTTGCGACGGTCTGGTCGTAAGCTTCGACATCGAGGGCCGGCGTGTCCCCGACAAGCGCTGCCGCCTCGTTGACCTGATAGACCTGGCTCTCCAGCGTCAGGGCACCCGACATGTCATTGTTGATGACGATCTCGGCGGCTTCCTCGGGATTGGCCGCGGCATATTCCCAGCCCGCCATCGAGGCTTCGACAAATGCCGCCATCGCCTCGACGAACTCGGGATCTTCAAGCCGGTCTTCCATGACATAAAGACCATCTTCGAGCATGCCCACGCCTTCATCGGCGAAGTTGAACAGCGTCAGGCTGTCCTCGGGAATGCCCGCATCGAGCACCTGCTTGTACTCGTTGTAGCGCATGACCGAAATACAGTCCGCCTGGTTCTGGAGCAACGGATCGGCCGAAAACGCCTGCCGCAGCACTTCGACCCCGTCATCCCCGCCATCGGTCGACAGCCCGAGCTGGGCCATCCAGGCGTAGAACGGATATTCATTGCCAAAGAACCATACGCCCAGCGTCTTGCCGGGGAAATCGGCGGTGGATTCCACCCCGCTTTCTTCCGAACAGACCATTTCGAGCGCCGTGGTGGCGAAGGGCTGGGCAATATTGACCAGCGGCACGCCGCGTTCGCGCGCAGCAAGACCCGCCGCCATCCATGTGGTGATGACATCGGCACCGCCGCCGGCAATCACCTGCTCGGGGGCAATGTCGGGGCCGCCGGGATTGATGGTGACGTCGAGACCGGCGTCTTCGTAATAGCCCATATCCTTGGCCACCAGATAACCGGCGAACTGGCCCTGATTGACCCATTTGAGCTGGAAGGTCACCGGATAGAGATCCTGGGCGAAGGCCGGGCTGGCCGACGCCAGAAGCATTCCGGCCAGGGTCGCGATTTTAAGAGCTTTCATGATGTTCCCCTTGCTTTTCGATGGCTGCCCGGCGCCATGCCGGACACAAACCATCCCTTGTCTCCCCGCCCCCCGCGTTTGCCGCGCGGCGAACGGAATGGTTTCGTCCCTAG
>NZ_CAXAXY010000105.1:0-10144 GCF_963972885.1 uncultured Pelagibacterium sp.
TACTGGATCCCGGGTCTTCGCCCGGGATGACCAAGGTGGTGGATTGCCTCGCTAACTGACCCCCATATACCGTCCCGGCTTGTGGTTTAAGATGATGACCAGGCTCATGAACACCGCGCCGACCAGCGAGAGCAGCACCCTGTCGAAGGGCAGGATGAAAAAGGCGGCGATCAGGATGAAAAAATCGATGCCGAACTGGACATAGCCGGCGGGGATCTTGTGATTGTCCTGCAGATAGAGCGCCAGAATGTTGACGCCGCCCAGGCTGGCGCGGTGGCGGAACAGGGCGAGAATGCCCATGCCCATCATGGCGCCGCCGGCAATGGCGGCAAAGAACGGATTTATGCCCGAAATGTTGAGCCAATTGGGCATCAGCGCCGGATAGACCGAAACGAGCCCCACCGCGATGAAGGTCTTGAACGTGAATTGCCAGCCCATGCGCAGAAACGCCAGAACATAGAACGGCAGATTGACCACGAAGAACACCGCGCCGAACGGCAGGCCGGTGGCGTATTGGACGAGCAGGGCCAGACCGGCGGTGCTGCCGGTTGTGATCTGGGCCTGCGAATAGAAGGTGACGCCAAGCCCGACAAACAGCGTGCCGAGCAGGATGGCGAGAAAATCTTCAAGCGGGGTGTGCCTGACCTTGGGTTCGAACGAAGAATCCATAGGTTCCGATTTCGGTTCGTGGAATCGAGATCGGAACTAAAGCACTGTTTGGTGCCAGATCGAACCGAAAAAATCTCAGTGATTTTCAGGCCTTCTTGCTCCAGCGACCCCCTTCGTCCTGCTGCCAATAGGTGAGATCGTAAACCGGTTTGAGGTTGCGCCACACCTCGCGCGCTTCGGTGACGGCGTCGGGGTCATGGCCGTTGAAGATATAGACCAGCCGCTCATAACCTTCGAGCTGGCGCGGGGTGGCGCGATCGACGAAAAAGCGGATGGCGGCGCCGTTGGGGTTTTCATCGCCGCCGGTCAGCAGCACGGGCTGGATCGCATCGCCCTCCTCCCCCCGCGCAACAGCGTGGGGCAAAAAGCTGTCGTCGGAATAGGTCCAGAGCGCGGAATCGATGATTTCGAGCCGCTCGGCGCTGCCCACCTCCACCACCGCCCGCCAGCCGCGCTCGATGGTCTTTTCGAGCAGCATGGGCAGAACGGATTCGAGCGGGCGGGTTTCGAGGTGGTAGAAGAGAAGATCGGTCATGGCGATGTTATCGCATTGGATGGGTGGGGGCGCTAGGGGATGGCGTAAGCCAACTATCTTTCGACTGTTTCGTGAAACGGCCCCGCCGCTGTGTCGAGTATAAGGGCTACAAAGTCCCGCAGACTTTGTTCGACATAGCGCTCCACCGATTGTTTTGGATCGAATCCCCACCAAAGCAAGGCGCCTTGCCAGTGTGTTGCCGCAAGCAATCCGACGCCGGCAGGAACGCCGGTTTGCGCAAAGCAGGCATCAAGGGCGGCGCAGAGTTGGTCTCGCCAGGCGGCGCCGCGCGCCCGCAACTGGGGGTCGCGCAAATCCTCACGCAGGATCAAAAGACCTTCCGCATAGGTGTCGATGGTACCGTATTGCCCGGTGAGCCCCACGAGAAGTTCGATTGCCCCCTCGGGTGTCCGAGGAACCGAACCGGCGAGGCGTGCGGTATCAGCGTCCAGCCGATCCCAGGCAATCAGGAGTGATTTTTGCTTGAGGACGGCCTTGTTACCGAAGCGCTGGACGAGGGTTGCCCCCGAGAGGCCGCACCGTTTGGAAAGAGCGGCGAACGTCAGCGCCTCGGGCCCCTGCTCGTACATCAGGTCCAGAGCATGGCGCAGCACATGATCATCGGACTGCGTTTTTTGACGGGGCATCTTGACTCCAATAAATAACCGAACGATTGTTTATATATACAAATCACTGGGAAAGCCAGCCTAGCAAAGGGAGATCGGCAATGACACTTTCAGGAAAGGTTGCGCTGGTCGCCGGTGCGACACGCGGCGCGGGTCGCGGCATCGCAACAGAACTCGGAGCCGCCGGTGCCACCGTGTATGTGACAGGACGCACCACTCGCGAGCAGCCATCCGAATATGGCCGCGCGTCCGAAACGATCGAGGAAACGGCCGAACTGGTGAGTGCGGCCGGCGGCAAGGGCATTGCGATCCAGGTCGACCATCTGGTTCCACAACAGGTCCAAACGCTGATCGAGCGAATTCGGACCGAACAGGGCCGTCTCGATATTCTCGTCAACGACATCTGGGGCGGAGAGAAACTGTTCGAATGGGACAAGCCGGTCTGGGACCACGATCTGGATAACGGTTTGCGGCTGCTCAGGCTGGGGATCGATACCCACCTCATAACCGCCCATTTCGCCCTGCCGCTGATGATCGAGCGACCGGGCGGTCTTCTTGTCGAGGTCACCGATGGAACGGCGGACTATAATGCCAACCACTATCGCCTCTCTCCCTTTTATGATCTTGCCAAGGTTTCCGTAAACCGCATGGCCTGGGCTCACGCCAAGGATCTGGAAAAGCATGGCGCAACGGCGGTGTCATTGACGCCCGGATGGCTGCGGTCCGAGATGATGCTGGAAGCGTTCGGGGTTCGCGAGGACAATTGGCGCGAGGCCACGGCCAAGGTGCCGCATTTCGTGATTTCCGAATCGCCCCGCTTCGTGGGCCGGGCCGTCGCCGCGCTGGCCGCAGACACCGAACGCATGCGCTGGAACGGCCAATCGTTATCGAGCGGGGGACTGGCGCAATTCTACGGGTTCACAGATCTTGATGGCTCACGCCCCGATGCGTGGCGTTATCTTGTGGAGGTCCAGGAAGCCGGTATGCCGGCGAACGATTCTGGATACAGATAGGTCCCTTCGATGCCCCACTCCGAAAACCCGCCACGGGATCGCTTCGACGCTGCACCGGTCGGTGACGTACGGAATGCAGAGATGGCCGAGATCGAACATCTTGCCGGTCTTTGGCACTCTGGCTGGCAGGACGCGCACGCTGCGATTCTGCCGGCTGAACTGTCGCGATATCGGACGCCGGCGAGTTTCCGGCAGCGGATTATCGACAATCTTGCGCTTACGCGGGTTTCCGGTCCACTGGGCAATCCGTCCGGCCTGTGCATGATCAAGCACGATGAGCTTTACCAGCTCTTTGTCGCGCCGGCGGCCAGAGGCTCGGGCACCGCAGCGGCACTGCTTGCCGATGGCGAAAGGCGGATCGCCGCGTCCCAAATCACCACGGCTTGGCTGGCCTGTGCCATCGGCAATGAACGCGCTGCGCGATTTTATGAAAAGCATGGATGGAAGCGCGCGGGCCAGATGACCAACCGGCTGCCAACGCCCGATGGCGTCTTTGAACTCGAGGTCTGGCGCTACGAGAAGCGGCTGTAGCTCAAATGGTCCGCCGGTTGGGGTAAGGATTGCAGTGCGAACAACTCCGCCTGAGATTATCGGCTACCCTCCATCCTCATAGCCATCCCTGGTCAGCCTATCAAACAGCGCCACCCCGAACCCCGTTGCCCATGAGGTGTTCGTCTCCGTCGAGGCCTTGCCGAAGGCGGTGGAGGCGATGTCGATGTGGGCCCAGGGGGTGTCGCCCACGAAGTGGGAGAGGAACTGCCCGGCGATGGACGCGCCGCCCAGGCGGCCGCCCTGGTTTTTTATGTCGGCGAAGCGGCTTTCGATGAGTTTGTCGTAGGCCGGGCCGATGGGAAGATGCCAGACCTTTTCGCCCGAGGCGCCGCCGGCCTGCTGGAGTTTGGCGGCGAGAGAATCCGTGTTGGTGAAAACGCCGGCATACTCCTCGCCCAGCGCGATGCGGATGGCGCCGGTCAAGGTCGCGATATCGAACATGGCTTTGGGTTTGAACCGGTCCTGACAATACCAGAGGGCATCGGCCAGAACGAGACGCCCTTCGGCGTCGGTGGAAATGATTTCGATGGTTTCACCCGACATGGCGGTGATGACATCGCCGGGGCGGTAGGCGTTGGCGTCGGGCATGTTTTCAGCCAGGGCCAGGATGCCGACGGCGTTGAGTTTGGCCTTGCGGGTGGCGAGGGACTGCATCAATCCAAGAACGGCGGCGGCGCCGCCCATATCGCCCTTCATGTTTTCCATCGAAGCGGCGGGCTTGATGGAAATGCCGCCAGTATCGAAAACGATGCCCTTGCCGACAAAGGCCAGGGGCGGCTGGCCCTTCTTGCCGCCGTTCCATTGCATGACGACGAGGCGTGGGGGGCGGACCGACCCCTGCCCTACGGCGAGGATGGCGCCCATGCCGAGCGCTTTCATCTGGGTTTCGTCGAGCACTTCGACCGACAGGCCACGATCGGCCAGGGTGTTGGCGACATCGGCCATATCGGACGGGCCGAGCAGATTGGCGGGTTCGTTGACCAGATCGCGCGCGAGAATGGTGCCGTCGGCGACGGCGAGGGCGTCGTCAAGCGCAGCGTTCATGCCCGATGCTTTCGCGACAACGAAGGTGAGCGCGGTGGGATGGGTCGCGCCATTCTTGCGGCGGGTGAGGTATTTTTCAAAGCGGTAGGAGCGCAGCCGGGCCCCTGCCCCCAGCGCTCCGACCAGATGGGGGGCCAGCCCCGCCTCGTCGAGCACCACGGCGGCATCGGAGACGCCGGCGGCGTCGAGCTTGGCAAAGAGCGAGCCGCCCCTGTCGGACCATGCGGCGGCGTTGTCCCCTTCCCCATCCGCGCCACGGCCGAGCACCAAAAGGCGGTCGCAGCCAAGGCCGGCGGGGGCGGCGATATCGATCATGTGGCCGGGGCGGCCGGAAAAGCCCGTCGCCTTGGCGATGCGGGAGAAATCGAGACCAGTGCGCTTCCAAAGGCCTGCGGCCGTCTGGCCCATTTCTCCCTCGCCATTGGCGTAGAGCACGAGCGCTGAGGGGGAATCGGGCAGGGTTTCGGTAACGGAGATCGAGAGCGTTTGCGGCATGGGCGCGGCAACCTTGAGTGGCGAGGGCATAGGCGGCGAAGATTCGCCGGGCTGGACGGGTCGAGCATTGTCCGTGGCGGTGGTTGCGTCAATGCGCAGCCATCATTTGGCACCCTGTGTTGCCACGCTGCGCTTTTTGCGGCCACACGAACAGGGTAAAAGCACAACTGACTCGCCGGCACAGGACCAGACCCGCCCCTTGGACAGACTTTCGCGATATCTGCAGAGCCAGTTCTTTGCGCAGGCGCTTACCATTTTCGCGGCGGGGGGCGCGCTGATCTGGCTGATGCAGCTGTTGCGGCTGTTCGATCTGGTTTCGGCCAAGGGGCAGAATTTTCTCACCCTGATGGGCCAGAGCGGGTTGACGACGCCGACCTTTGCGCGCTCGATCCTTTATGTGTGTTTCGCCATCGGGCTGGTGCGGGGGTTGCGGGCGCTGCAATCGTCGCGCGAATTGCACACAATCCATGCCGGGCAGCGCACCGATGCGCTGTGGAAGGCGATCATTTCGTTTACGCTGGCCGGTGCGGCCATCGTGACGCTGGTCACAAATTATATCGAACCCCATTCACGGCGGATTTCGGCGGACTGGTCGGCCGAAATTGCTGCCGATGTGGTCGGAAGGGCGCTGGTGCCGGGGCGGTTTACGGAAATCGAAGACGGGCTGGTGTTTTCGATTTCGGCGCGGCGGCGGGACGGAACGCTGGTCGATTTCTTTTTCGACGACACGACCAACGAAACCCGGCGGACCTATTTTGCCGAAACGGCATCGGTGTTTCAGGATGAAACCGGCTATCAGCTGATCCTCAACAATGGCGCGATCCAGTATGAAAGCGCCGAGCGGCAGGGTTTGAGCCAGATCCGGTTCGCCCAATACCATATAAGCCTTGCGAGCCTGATCGATGCGGCGTCGCGCGCCACGAGCGCGGCCCAGACCGACAGTTTCGGGCTGATGGCCAAGGTGCTGGAGGGCAGTGCGACGGGCGAAGAGATCAAGATGCTCAACGAGCGGTTCGCCGATACGCTACGGGCGCTGGCCATCTGCGCGCTGGCGGCGGCGTTCTGCGCCTATCCCGATGGCGGGCGCGGGCGGCGGCGGATGCCGATGGAACTGGTGATCCTGCTGGTGGCGTTTGCCGAGCAGGCGGTGAGCGCGTTCTCGGGCGGCGGGGGCCGCCATTTCATCGCGCCAAGCGTGATCCTTGCGTTTTCGCTGAGCCTGTTGTGGCTGCGCAGCCGGCGCGCCTTCATCTTTCCGCGCTGGAGGGTGGCACGATGAACCGGGTCGGACGCCTCGTTTGCATTCGGCTGGCCGCCCGGATCGGGCTGGTGGTGGGGATCTTTTTCGGCATCATCCTGCTTGTCGAATTTCTCGATACGGGACGGTTCAACCAGACGGCAGCGCTGGCCGGGCCGTGGACCTCGACGGGGCTGGCGTTTCTGAGCGCTTTGCGCTGGAGCCTTCTGGGGCTGCCGGTGACCGTTCTGATCGGGGCCATCGTGGGGCTGATCGATCTGCATTCGCACCGTGAGATGGTGATCATCAGTGCGTCGGGGCGCTCGATCTGGTCGACGATGCGCTGGCCGCTCCTGATGATCATCCTCTCGGGCGTGATCGTGACGACGGTGGTCGACAGTTTTGCGATCAGGATCTATCAGCAGCTCGACGCCGCACAGATCGGCTGGGGACGCGCCTATGGGGTGCAGAACCGGGAGACGTGGTTCAACCAGACCGGCGCGGATGGCGACTACATGCTCTATGCGCGCTCGGTGACGCAGGGCGGCACGCGCCTGCGGGACGTTTCGATATTGCGGCCGCAGCCCGAAGGTGGGGGTGGCACGCGCATCCATGCGCGAATGGCCGAACTCGAGCCCGGATACTGGCGCATCACCGACGGGATGATCCTCGACATCGACCGGGCGCCGCGCGCCTTTTCCGAAATGACACTGGCTACGACCGCCACGGGGTCCGAGTTGAGCCTGCAACTGGGGACCGCCGAGGACATGTCGTGGTTCGATTTGCGAGCGGCCCTGCGCAATGGAATCGCCGACCCGTTTGCGCGGGCGGCGGCGGAGACGCGTTTTCAAAAACTCAATGCCGTTCCGTTCGTTCTTGCGGGTGCTTTGCTGATTGCGTTTGCCTTTACCGGCGGTTATCGAAGAACAGGGCATTATGGGTGGACCATCGTCTATGGAATCGTCCTGGGCCTGGTCGTGTTTGTAATCACGGAGATGGCTGACCGGGCCGGCTCGGCAGGCGTTCTCGACCCGATTGCGGCGGCGTGGGGCCCTGCCCTTGTCGCCATCGTGATCGGTCTGACCGTGATCCTGCGTAGAGAAGACGGGCGCGTTTGATGGACAAACCACCCCTGGGGGCAACATCGGTGCGGCGTGGCGCACTTTTGGCCAGCGTGCTGGCCACGGCGCTCGCGTTTGCGCCCGTGGCAAGTGCCCAGCAGCTCGTTCCCGCAGACTTCTTTTCGCGCATTCCCTCGGGCGGTGCCGGCGACATGGCGGTTTCGGCCGATACCATGGTGTTTGACTCACGCGACGATACTGTCGTGGCGCAGGGCCGCGTGGGGATCAGCTTTCAGGGCTTTCGCGCATCGGCCGACCGGGCGATCTATTACCAGCGTTCGGGACGGGTCGAACTTGTCGGCAATGTCGCGGTGATCGATCCCGAAGGGATCGAATACGTCGCGGAACGGGTGGAGCTGGAAGACGGCTTCCGCGAAGGGTTCTTGCGCGCGCTGACCGTGGCATTCCCCGATGGCAGCCGATTTACGGCAGCCGAAACAAATTTCGATGAAGGCGTCGAGCGGGTTTACGTCGATGGCAGCTATGCGCCATGCGGCACCTGCATCGATGCGAACGGTAACCGGATCGGGTGGTCGGTCAAGGCGGCCCGGATCGTCACCGACGAAGCCGAGCAGGTTATCTATTTCGAGCAACCTTCGCTGCAATTGCTGGGGGTTTCGGTGATCTCGCTGCCCTGGCTGACGCTGCCGCAGGACGAAGGGGTCGAGTTTCCGGTCCTGAGCTATAACGACCAATACGGTGTCGCGCTGTCCCTGCCCTTTTTCCGCTACCGGGTGGCCAATGGCACGCTGGCCGTGACCCCGATAGCCTATTTCAATCAGGGACCGGGCGTGTCGGTCGACTGGCGGCAGACCGTGGGCGATCTGAGCTATTCGGTGAATACATCGGGGGTCTATCAGTTCAATCCCGGCGCCTATAGCGGGCTGGCCAACCGCAATGTGCGCGGGGCGGTGCAGACCAGCGGCACATTTACACCGACCGACGCGTGGACGCTGGGGTGGTCCTACACCGCGTTTACCGATCCGGGCTATCTGCCCGATTACGACATCGACAGCGGAACGGCACGCAATCAGGTCTATGCCCAATATCTCGATGCCGACACCTATGCCGATATCCGGGTGCAGCAATTGGTGCCGCTCGACAACCAGCCGAGCCAGGCGGTGTTCGAGGCGCGCCAGAACGAGCAGGCCCTGACACATCCCAATGCGGTGGCCGATCACATTATCGATCTTGAAAACGGGGCCGGTCGGGTTGAACTGAGCAGCCGGCTTTTGGGGTTGACGCGGGCGCTCGACGATACGAGCCATGGCTTTGTGCACGGCTATGAGGGCCAATCGGTCCACGCCATGATGCAGGCGAGCTGGTCCAACCAGTATGTCGTGCCGGGCGGGCTTCTGGTTTCGCCTTATCTCGGGATGCGTGGCGATGCGGCATCCTATGACGGGGCAAGTTCGCTGGCCGGCGCGCCGGCGGCGCAAAGCCTGTTTTCAGCGACCCCGATTGCCGCTCTCGACATCCGCTATCCGCTGCTGGCGCGAACCGTTGGCGCTGCGCACGTGATCGAACCGATTGCGCAACTGGTCTATCGCGACGGCGAAGCAGTGCCCGGCATCACCAACAATGACTCCCAGGGATTCGTTTTCGACGACACCAATCTTTTCAGCTTCAACCGCTTCTCGGGGGCCGACAGGCAGGAAACGGGATTGCGGGCCAATGTGGGCGGACAGTTCCAGACCAGTTTCGACAATGGCGGATGGCTGAGCGGGCTGATGGGGCAATCCTTCCACCTGGCCGGAGCCAATGGCTTTAACGCAACCGATGGCAGCACGGCGGGCATCGGCTCGGGGATGAACGCTGACGCCTCCTATGTCGTTGCCGGCGTGCAGGGCGGCTATGGCGGGCTGGCCGGCGGGGCGAAAATGCAACTGGACCCCGCGACCGGCGACATACCGCGTGTCCAGCTTTCGGCCTCGGGCGAAGCTGATGGCTACAAAGTCACCGGCGATTACGTGTTCATCGCGGGCCAGGCGGCGCTAAGCCAGCCGCAGGACCGGCACGAAGTTGGTTTGGGCGCCGAAGTGCCAGTAGCCGATTACTGGACGGCCAATGCCGGGGTGGCCTGGGATCTTGATGCCAATGAATGGCTGCAGGCGACAGCCGGGCTGACCTATGACGACACGTTTCTGGCCTATGGCGTGCAGACGCGGTGGACGGGGCCGACACACCGGACGGCGAACGACTTCCGGGTCGGGGTCACCTTCAGCCTGAGCGGGCCGGAAAATTCGGACGTCGTCGATCTCGATGGCGGGTTCTGAACTCAACCATAAAAGCCAATTCCATTCCGGACCGGAACGCTTTAAACAGAACGCCAATCGCAACTGCCGAATTTGGCCGCATTTGTGCTAGAGGACGGCTTTGGCTAAAAGACGCTTTTAGGGAGCGGAACACATGAGACAATGGCTCGTATTGAGAACCGCTGGCATCTGTCTGGCTCTGGGATTGGCTTTCATGGCGGCTGCGGTGCAGGCGCAGGGCGCGCGGGTGACCGTGGACGGCCAGCCGATAACCGACCAACAGATCAACGACCGCGCAAATCTGTTGCGCCTCGAAGGGCAAGGGTCGAGCAATTCGGCCCGGGTGCAGCTGGCAACGGACTCCCTGATCGACGATACGATCAAGCTGGCAGAAGCCTCGCGCCTCGGTATCAGCGTTTCCGATGAGCAGGTGGATTCCGCGTTTGCCAATATCGCGACCAACATGCGGTCGAGCGTTTCCAACCTCAACAGCATCCTGACGCAGAACGGGGTCAATCCCCAGAGCCTGCGCGACCGGCTCGAAGCGGCGATTGCCTGGCAGCAGGTGGTGTCCCAGGTGCTGCGTTCGCGCATCCA
>NZ_CAXAXY010000106.1:0-9915 GCF_963972885.1 uncultured Pelagibacterium sp.
CTATCGCATGGACCACAAGGCGTTCGGGGTCTATCGCCACAAGGTGCTCGACACCCGCCACCCCTTCCTGCGCGGCTTTTCCGACGATCTGGCCGTGCCTGTGTCGCGCTACAACGACATCGACCGCAAAAGCCTTTCGCCCGATCTCGATATCCTCATCGACAGCGACGAAGTGGGCATCTGCATGCTCGACGACCGCAAATACCGCGCCGCCTACATGCTCAACCACCTCGAATACGACAACACATCGCTGGCCGACGAATACCACCGCGACATCGAGGCCGGACTCGAAACCCCGATGCCCGTGGACCTGTTCCCCGACAACGATCCGGCCAGAATGCCCGAAAACCGCTGGCGCAGCCACGCGCACCTTCTGTTCCAGAACTGGATCAACGAGATCTACCAGACAACACCCTACGATCTCGACAAGGTCGGCACGGGCGAGTGGTAGACTGATCGACTGACACCGACGGAAAAGACAAGCGCGCGGCATAAAACCCGCGCGCATTCGTTTTGCATCTTGATATGCAGTCAAATACCTGCATATTATCTCTCCAGACGGAAATGAGGCCAATGGACGACGACAAGGTATTCAGGGCGCTGGGCGACCCGACCCGCAGGAAACTTCTCGACCTGCTTTATGAAAACAACGGACGCACGCTCAGCCAGCTCATCGAAGGGCTGGATATGACCCGTCAGTCCGCCACCCAGCACCTCGATATTCTCGAAGCGGCCAATCTCATCTCCACAGTCAAACGCGGCCGGGAAAAACTTCACTTCATCAATCCCGTGCCGCTTCACGACGTTTACGAGCGCTGGGTCCGCAAGTTCGAGCACCAGCGCCTGAGCCTGCTTTACCAGCTCAAGACCGAACTCGAAGGAGAGAAAGAATGACCGCCGAACGCACCAGCTTTGTCTATGTCACCTACATCGCCTCGACCCCGCAAAAAGTGTTCGAAGCCATCACCCGCCCCGACATCGCCCGGCGCTACTGGG
The DNA here is from genome assembly GCF_963972885.1 of uncultured Pelagibacterium sp. Lineage (NCBI taxonomy): Bacteria > Pseudomonadati > Pseudomonadota > Alphaproteobacteria > Hyphomicrobiales > Devosiaceae > Pelagibacterium > uncultured Pelagibacterium sp. The sequence continues at coordinate 997 of NZ_CAXAXY010000106.1, forward strand.
GCCACGAAAACGTCTCGGACTGGACCCCCGGCGCCCAATGGCAGCACATCCGCGCCAATGACGAACGGACGGTCGAACTCGTCGGCGAGGTCGTCGAGATCGCCCCGCCCGCCCATCTGGTCATCACCTGGGCCAACGCCTCGCAGGCCGACGACCCCGACGCCCACAGCCGCGTAACCTTCACCATCGAGGAATATGAGGACATGGTCCGCCTCACCGTCAGCCATGACGAACTGATTGCCGGCAGCGGCATGGAAGCCGGGATCAGCAAGGGCTGGCCGGTCGTGCTTTCCAGCCTCAAATCCTTCCTTGAAACCGGGCGCGGGCTCGACATTTTCGCCAGGCCCAAAGCGGCCTGATCCCGCGCGGCGTCAATTCCCGAGGACCCACAAATGGCCAGATCCTACAAGGGCGGATGCGCATGCGGCGCGATCCGTTATGAAACGGGCAGCGATCCTATTTTTCAGAACCACTGCCAATGTATCGATTGCCAAAAGCGAAGCGGCACCGGACACGGCTCCTATCTGAGCTTTCCGCACCGCGCCGAGGTAAAAATCACCGGTGAGGTGTCAGAGTGGCGTGTAACGGCGGACAGCGGGCACGACAAGATTCACGCCTTCTGCCCGACCTGCGGAGCGCCGGTTTACCTGACCTTCACCGCCATGCCTGACTTGATCGCGATCCACGCCGCCAGCCTCGACGACCCCGGCCAGTTCACTCCGCAAGCGCTCACCTACAGCATACGCGGCCACGCATGGGACACGATCGATCCGGGATTGCAATCGTTTGAGAAAATGCCGGTGGCTTGACACAGGGGCGTTTGGGCACGATGCCGCGCCCACTGCTCACTCCAGCCCCGCAGCCACCCTCAGCGCCGCGTTGATCCGCTCCTGCCAGCCCGGCCCGTCATCCTGGAAATGGGCCAGCACATCGCGGTCGATGCGCAGCGAGACCAGCTCCTTGCCGGTCGGGATGGCGTTGGTTTTCGGCTTGGGGTCTTCGGGCCTTGTGGTCGCGGCCCTGAACAGCGCTTCGGCGCGCTCCTTGCCGCTGGTCGGTCGGCGTGGGGTATAGGCCATCAGGGTCACCATGCTGTGCAAAAAATGAATGACCCGGCCAGGAGGTGGAATCTCCGACCGGGCCAAAGCCTTCAATCGGCGAAGATCAAAGACGGCGCATCGATAATCCAGACCAGCCCCAAGGGCAAGGACCAATCGATATCGCGCCAACACCTCCCTTGCATTCTGCCGTTCTCCCCCTACCTTGTTCGGGCGTAATCGGAGTTTGAGTTCTTGCCCAGCCTGCCCACCACCATCGCCGACGAACTGGGCATTGCGCTCGGCAATCTCGCCGATGCGGCGACCGGAACCGTCACCCCAACCCTGCGGCTGGGCGTCACCGGCCTGTCGCGGGCCGGCAAGACCATCTTCATCACCGCGCTCATCCATAACCTTTTGACCGGCGCGCGCCTGCCCGGTTTTGCGCCCATGGCCGAAGGCCGGCTGATCGGCGCTCGGCTGGCCGAACACCCCGACAACGCCACGCCCCGTTTCGCCTATGAAAACCACCTTGCCGCGCTGATGGGCACGCCCCCGGTCTGGCCCGAAAGCACGCGCCGCATCTCCCAACTGCGCCTCACCCTGCGCTATCAGTCGGCAAGCTGGATCAAATCGCAGTTCGGCACCTCGACCCTTAATCTCGACATCGTCGATTATCCCGGCGAATGGCTGCTCGACCTGCCGCTTCTGACCAAATCCTACGCCGAATGGAGCGAGGAGGCCCTGGCGCTTGCCCGGCGCCCGGCCCGCGCCGAAGACGCAAAACCCTTCCTCGATGCCCTGGGATCGTTCGATCCCTCCCGCGAGGCCGATGACGCCGCTGCCGAAACCCTCGCCACCGCCTTCACCGCCTATCTGCGCGCCTCCAAGGGCGATGCCCGCGCGCTCTCCACGCTCCCGCCGGGGCGTTTTCTGATGCCCGGCGATCTCGAGGGCTCCCCGGCCCTCACCTTCGCGCCCCTACCGGCCCCGGCATCGACAACGCGCCATTCGAGCCTTTATGCAATGCTCGAGCGCCGCTACGAGGCGTATAAGTCTGTCGTCGTCCGCCCCTTCTTTCGCGACCATTTCGCCCGCCTCGACCGCCAGATCGTGCTTGTCGATGCCCTGCGCGCGCTCAACGCCGGCCCCGAAGCTGTGGCCGATCTGGAAACGGCGCTCACCTCGGTGCTCTCCTGCTTCCGGCAAGGGTCGTCCAACCCCATTTCGCGGCTGTTCACCCGCAAGATCGACCGCATCCTGTTTGCCGCCACCAAGGCCGACCTCTTGCACCACACCTCCCACGCGCGGCTGGAAACCATCCTCAACCGCCTCGTCGCCAACGCCTCGCGCCGCGCCAAATTCCACGGCGCCGAGACGCGCTCACTGGCCATCGCCGCCATCCGCGCCACCCACGAGGGCAGCGTCAAACATGGAGGCGAAACGCTGCCCACCATCATCGGCACCCCCGAAAACGGCCAGCGCCTCGGCGAAACCACCTATGATGGAAAAACCGAAATCGCCTTGTTTCCCGGTGACTTGCCCGAAAACCCCGATTCACTTTTCAAATCGGTTGATTCAACACCTCAACTGAACTTCCTGCGCTTCCTGCCGCCCAAAACCCTTTCCCCGAGCCAGACCGGTGATCCCGTGTTTCCCCATATCCGCCTCGACCGCGCGCTGGATTTCCTGATCGGGGACAAGATGGCATGAGAGAGCCCCGCGCCATCCCCACCCAAACCCGTGCCGATGAACAGGCGGCCCGCGCCCCGCGCGCCTTTGAAACCGCGCTGGCCGAGCCGGCCCCCGACGTCTTCGAAGCCACGCCCCAGGACCTCGCCGATACCGATGTGGCCCCGCCGCCCAAACGCCGCGGCCGCTTCTGGCGCAATCTGGCGCTATGGACCGGCGGCACCCTGATCTCCCTTGGCCTGGGGCTGGCCGCCGACCGGCTGATCCGCGACCTGTTTGCGGCCTACGATTGGCTGGGCTGGTTCGGGCTGGGCGTTTTGGCGATCTTTGCCCTCGCCCTGGTCGTCCTCACCATCCGCGAAATCATCGGTCTGGCCCGTCTGCGCACCATGGACCGCCTGCGCGACAAGGCCTCGGCGGCCCTGATCGCCGATGACCTGCCCGCCGCCCGGAAAATCGTTGCCGAACTTGATGGGCTCTACGCCGAGCGCGCCGATCTGGCCCGCGCCCGCACCGGGCTCAAAACCGATACCGCCTCGATCCTCGACGGTGCCGAGTTGATCCACACCGCCGAACGCGCGCTCATGACGCCCCTCGATGCGCGCGCCCGTGCGCTCACCGCATCGAGCGCCCGCCGCGTCGCTCTGGTCACCGCCGTCGCCCCGCGCGCCCTGATCGATATCGCATTCGTCGTGTTCGAAAGCTTTCGCCTCGCCCGCAATCTGGCCGATCTTTACGGCGCGCGTCCGGGCTTTTTCGGCTTTATCCGTTTGATAGGGGCCATCATTGCCCACCTCGCGGTCACCGGTGGGCTGGTCTTGACCGATGGAGTCGTCGAGCAATTGATCGGCCATGGCGTGGCTGCCAAACTTTCAGCGCGTCTGGGCGAAGGCGTTCTGAACGGGCTGATGACCGTGCGGGTGGGCATCGCGGCGATCAAGCTCGTTCGCCCCCTGCCCTTTGCGGCCCGGACATCGCCCGTCGTCTCGGACTTCGTGGCCGATCTTGGCAAGGTCGCCACCGAGGGCAAGACAAAATAAAGGGCAGCGCCGAAGCGCCGCCCCAAAAGGCTTGAAAAGGAGCCGCTGTTATTCGGCGTCTTCTTCACCTGCGTCACCATTGTCCATTTCGTCGTCCGCCGTTTCTCCCGGAACGGGAACATCGATCAGACCTGCCTCGGCACAATCGTCGCGCGTCAGCGTCGAAAGATCGATCGAGGACGTCGAGAGCTCTTCAGCCGAGTTGGGGGATTCGTCAGCGGCTTCGGCAAGCGGTTCCTCGAGCGTTTCGCAATAGTCCTCCACATAGACCCAATCTTCGGCGCTGACGGTAACGCCACCGATTTCCTGGGCCATGGCGGGAGCGGCGAGGCCGGCAGCAAGAGCGATCGAAGCAAAAAGAGCAGTGCGTTTCATGGTTTTCTCCATTGGTTCTTTGATCGGTTGCAGTAAATCCAACCGATGAAACAACGCTTTACCTGCCGTTCATCCAATTATTCGAAGCCGGCAGGTCGGCGTTGGTGAAACAATGCAGAGACCCCGCGCCGGGTTGCGATTCCAAATTTGATCATTTGGTGGCATTGCCAGGCCAGGGCCGAGCTGCGCGCAACAAAAAGGGCGGCTCCATGGAGCCACCCTTGTCGCATCTGGCAATGGTTTTATCGATCAGATCAGACCGGCTTTTTCACAGTCGCTCTGGGTGATCGAGCTCAGCTGAACGCTTGCGGTGGAAAGTTCAGCGGTCGTCGACGGGCTGAAATCGAAAGCGTCGGAGACCGAAAGGCCATCAAGGGAGTCACAGTAATCGGTCACGTATGTCCAGTCCGCGTCGGAAACCGAGACCGTACCGATGTTTGCGGCCATGGCGGGAGCGGCAAGACCGGCAACAACTGCGACGGAGGCGAGAAGGGCTTTGAGCTTCATTTTTAAGTATCCTTTTCTTGACGTCCCTCTTTGGGGACAAGACAAGAGATAGGCGTTCGCGAGCCGATTTCCAGATTAGAGATGTGAGTTTTTCGTCATAAAATGACGCGCCTGTTCACATTGCTTTTCGGGCGCGTCGAGCGGCGCCGAAAACCGCCCGATTTCGCCACGAAGCCGGGTCCCGACCATTAACATATTTAAGTTTCAGGACCGCCAGTCCTTAGGGCTTGAGCACGATATAGGCGGCCGCGCCCGCCATTGCGCCCGCCGCGCCGCGATTGAGCGCTTTGAGCGCCCGTGGATTGCGCAGGAAATCGCGCGCCTTGGCGGCCAGCGCCACATACGGCACGACAACCAGATAGAGCACGACGATGGTGGTGACCATCAGCCCCGCAAACCGCTCGGGCGTAACGGCCCCCAGATCGACAACGGTGGGCAGCAGCGCCATGTAGAAAATGATGGTCTTGGGGTTGCCCAGCGTCACCGAATAGCCGCCCAGCATCGAGGCCAGAGCGCCATTGCCCTTGCCGGCCTGGATCTTTTCAGGATCGATGCCGGCCCGCCAGAAGCTCCACGCCAGATAGGCGAGATAGGCCGCGCCGAGCACCTTGACGACAACGAATATCCCCGAAAAGGCCGCCGCGACCGCCGCCAGCCCCAGAACGGCCAGCGTGAGATAGGTCAGATCGCCCAGCACCAGCCCGGTGCCGAACCACACCGCCGGGCGAAAGCCCGATCCGAGCGCCTTGCCCACCGCCGCGGCAATACCCGGTCCGGGAATGGCAGCGGCAATCGCCAATGCGATGGCATAGGGGAGATAGTCGAGAAGGGTCATGGCAGGCACTCGGGCAGTCGATCTTGGCTCAGGACCCGCTCATACACCCGCGCGCCACAACAGCAAAGGACCAGTTGTCTTCGATTTTCTAGGCCGCTTCGTCCTGCTTGGCCGAGTCCGCAAGCCTCACCCGCAACCCGTCCAACTCCTCGCTCATCAGGATCTGGCACGACAGCCGCGAATTGGCCTCGTAGTCAGGCACCGAATCGAGCATGTCCTCTTCCTCGTCGGTCGGCGGGGTGAGCTTGTCCTGCCATTCGGCATCGACAAACACATGGCAGGTCGCGCACGAGCACGAACCGCCACACTCGGCCTTGATGTTGAGCCCCCAGTCCCGGATCACTTCCATCACCCGCCAGCCCTCGAGGGCTTCGAGTTCGTGTTCGGTCCCATCCTGGTCGGTGACGTAGATCTGCATTGTGAGGTCCTGTTCGCGTGAGGTCGTTAGGTCCCTGGCTTGGCCCGGATGAGTCGAAAATGGTGATGCCCGAGAACCGGAGCGGAGCGTATTAAAAATACGTGAGCACCGGAAGCGCAGGTCATTGCCATTTGCAGACCATCCCGGTCAAGCCACGCCGAGTTTCTTCTGGAGTTGGGTGGACGAGGTCGTGTACTGGAAAACCACCTTCTGATCGGGATGCACGATCTTTTTGGCCGCCTGCGCCATCAGCGCGCCTTCATGGAATCCCGAAAGGATCAGCTTCAATTTCCCCGGATACCAGTTGATATCGCCGATCGCGAAAATGCCCTTTTCGCTGGTTTCGAACTTTTCGGTATCGACCTTGACCAGCGCGTTGTCGTGCAGATCCAGCCCCCAGTCGGCGACCGGCCCCAGCTTCATGGTCAAGCCAAAGAACGGCAGCAGCCGCGTCGCGGGCACCCCAAGCTCGCCACCGGCAGTCTTGAGATAGACTTCGCTCAACTGCCCGTTCTCGCCTTCGAGGCGACCGAGCTGGCCGGTGATGAAATTGATCCGCCCCTCTTCGACCAGCGCCCGCATCTTGTTGACGCTGTCGGCATGGCCGCGGAACTGGTCGCGGCGGTGCACAAGAGTCAAGGACCGCGCCAGCGGCTCGAGGTTCAGCGTCCAGTCGAGCGCCGAATCCCCGCCGCCCACGATAAGGATGTCCTGATCGCGGAAATCGTCCATCTTGCGCACGGCGTAAAATACCGATTTGCCTTCGTATTCCTCGACATTCTCGACAGGCGGCCGCTTGGGCTGGAACGAACCACCGCCCGCCGCGATCACCACGACCTTGGTCAGGAACACCTCGTCGGCGTCCGTGGTCAGCCGGAACGAGCCGTCCTCGAGCTTTTCCACCGATTTGACCATCTGGGAGAAATGGAACTCGGCCCCGAAGGGCGCGATCTGCTTCATCAGATTGTCGGTCAGCCCCTGCCCCGAAATCTCGGGAAAGGCGGGAATGTCGTAGATCGGCTTTTCGGGATAAAGCTCGGCGCACTGCCCGCCTGCTCGATCCAGAATATCGATCACATGGCATTTGAGGTCGACCAGACCCAATTCGAACACGGCAAACAGGCCCACCGGGCCCGCGCCAATAATCACGACATCGGTGACGATTTCATTTCCGCTCATGGATAAAGGAGTCCTGGTCGTTGGAATTAGCAAGTTCGCGCTTGGAATATATATATGACGCGAACTGTCAAGTATGGATCACTCGGCTGGCCGCCTCAGAAACGGCCGCGTGCCGGCTGGAATTTCGACGCGCGCGCCCACGGGCTGGTAATAGCGCGACACCTCGGCCAGCGCATCCTTTTCCAGCGCCGCCCGCGTCGGCCCGTTCGTCACAACGAACGCATCGATCCCGCAGCGGCGCATGAAGGGGATCTGGTCGGTCAGGATATCGCCCACCGCCCGCAACTCGCCCTCATACCCATAGCGCTCGCGCAACAGCCGCGCGCTCGAATAGCCCCGTCCGTCCGTAAAGGCCGGGAAGTTGATGGCAATCGAGGAAAACCGCCCCAGATCGTCCGCCACGTCCTCGACCTTTTCGCCCGGGCTCACCAGCAACCCGATGGGGTGCGGGCTGGCCAGAAACACGTCTCGGTTTTCCACGAAAACGGTCAACGGCACATGGGTATAGCGCACATCGGCCGCCACATCGCCATCGGCCCACACGCGCCAGGGATCGGCCCTGAACGCACCGTCCTTATAGAGAGTCAAAGAAGATTGGCTCACCGGTTTCGCGATGCTCCCATTGAAATCGAAATGAATGCCGCACTCACGCTTGTCGCGCCCGCGCCAACGGCCGGCCCGGGGATCCTCCCCTTCCGCCACGGCGCTGGTGCACGGAGCACAGCCTATGGACTTGTACCCGCGCTCGAACAGCGGATGCTCGGGCAGCCCATGGGCCGCCTTGTACGCATCAATGTCCTCATGGGTAAAGTAGGCCAATGGATTGACCTTGATGCGATCGTCGCTGGTGAGCTCGAAATGCGGCAGCACGCCCCGCTCGGCGGTCTGGAACCGCTTGCGCCCGGTCACCCAGCCACCATAACCCTCTAGCACCTTTTCGAGCGGTTCGGTCTTGCGGATATGACAGCACGAATCCGGATCATTCTCCCATAGCGTCCCATCGGGATCGAACCGTTTGATGTCAGCGCTGTCGGGATAGAGCGTAATCACATTGGTCAGCCCGAACCGCGCTTTCAACGTTTCCACATAATCGAGCGTCTCGGCAAAATGCTTGCCCGTCTCGAGAAAATAGACCGGCAGCTTCTGATCGACCTTGGACACCAGATGCAAAAGCACCGCCGAATCCGCCCCAAACGAGGACACCATGGCAATCTCACCCGGCAGCAATTCCTCGACCGCCTGACGCAGCACGCCCTCGGCGTCCATCTCGTCGAACATGCCGTTGAGCGAGAGAATACCGAGCTGGCGCAGCTTGTCCGGCCTCGGTTCGCCGGCACTGATGAGGGAGCTAACCATTGCCATAAAGCGCCTCCTTGAACGGTGCGTCACCCAGCCGCCGATAGGCTGAAATGAACGTCTCGTCCTCGGTCGTGCGCTGGGCGATATAGGCATCGACCAGTCGCTCGATGGCGTTCGGAACCTCTTCGGCCACGAACCCCGGACCCAAAATCTTGCCCACTGCCGCCTCTTCAGTGCCGTCACCGCCCAGGGTGATCTGGTAGAGCTCGGTGCCCTTCTTTTCGACGCCCAATATGCCGATATGGCCCACATGGTGATGCCCGCAGGCATTGATGCAGCCCGAAATCTTGATCTTGAGCTTGCCGATTTCCTTTTGCCGGTCGGGCGCCGCAAACCGGCGCGAAATGTCCTGCGCAATCGGGATCGAGCGCGCATTGGCCAGCGCGCAGAAATCGAGCCCCGGGCAGGTGATCATGTCGGTGATCTCACCCGAATTGGCGTCCGCCAGTCCAGCCTCGACCAACCCGTCGTAAACGG
>NZ_CAXAXY010000107.1:0-9669 GCF_963972885.1 uncultured Pelagibacterium sp.
AAAACAGGGGTTTAGAGCCAAGGATTTGAGTCAATCAAATCCTGAACGGCTCTAGAGCATTTCAGCTTATCCTGGGAACGCGCTAGGCCCCAGGCCTCCGCTCACTCCAGACCGCAAGCTCGTTCCCGCCCGGCTCGCGGAAATGAAACCGCCGCCCGCCTGGGAAATCGAACTGCTCGCGAACAATCTCGCCTCCTGCCGCGCGCACCGCCGCTTCTGCGGTATCCAGATCGGAGGTATAGAGAATGACCAGCGGCAATTTGCGTGCTCCCTCCGCCTGCGAGATCCCGCCATCGAGCTTTGCATCCTCGATGCCGGCATAATCGGGCCCGTAATCGGTGAACCGCCAGCCAAAGGCCGCGGTGAAAAACGTTCGGCTCGCCCCAAGATTTTCGCTGTCGAGCTCAATATAGTCGATGGCCGTAGCCGACATGACAAACCTCCCACATGTTCACTTTATGTTCTTATTTTTTACCCCGCATGTCAAGACCGTTGCGCGATAAGCGCCGCCAAACCGCCCGCAAGATCAGCGCTGGCCCAAACCGCCCCTCTTCTGCTATAGCCTCCTCAACATAAGGCTCCCAATCATGTCATCTGATACTGACCACGCGCCGGCGGACCTGCCGGCATCAATCCACGTTGCGCTGGCGAGCGCGCTCACGGCCCATGGCTACACCCAGCTGACCCCCGTGCAGACCGAAATGCTCGATCCCGCACACGACGAGGCGGACCTGCTGGTTTCGGCCCAGACCGGGTCGGGCAAGACCGTGGCGTTCGGCATAGCGATTGCCTCGACACTTCTGAGCGATGCCGAACGGTTCGGCCCGGCCCAGACCCCGCTGGGGCTGATCATCGCGCCGACCCGCGAACTCGCCCTGCAGGTGCAGCGCGAACTCGCCTGGCTCTATGCCGATGCCGGCATTCGCATCGCCACCTGCGTCGGCGGCATGGACATGCGCGACGAGCGCCGTGCACTCGACCGTGGTGCCCATCTGGTGGTGGGCACGCCGGGGCGACTGCGCGACCACATCACCAAACGCTCGCTCGATCTGGGCGCCCTGCGCGCCATCGTGCTCGACGAGGCCGATGAAATGCTCGATCTGGGCTTTCGCGACGATCTCGAATTCATTCTTGCCGCTTCGCCGGAAGAGCGGCGCACCCTGCTGTTTTCGGCCACCGTTCCCCGTGCCATTGCCGATCTGGCCAAGACCTATCAGCGCGATGCTGTTCGGGTGGCGACAACGGCAGCGACCGAGCAGCACGCCGATATCGACTACCAGCTCATGGTGGTCCACCGCGACGAGCGCGAGCACGCCATCATCAATACCCTGCTCACATCCGACAGCACCAGCGCGCTGGTCTTCTGCCACACCCGCGAGGCCGTACGCCATCTGGCGGCGCGGCTGACCAATCGCGGCTTTGCGGCCGTGGCGTTGTCGGGCGAATTGGCCCAGTCCGAACGCTCGAGCGCCCTGCAGGCCATGCGCGACGGACGCGCCCATGTCTGCGTCGCCACCGACGTTGCGGCGCGCGGCATCGACCTGCCCAATCTCGACCTGGTGATCCACGCCGATATCCCCTCAAATCCCGCGACGCTGCTACACCGGTCGGGCCGCACCGGCCGGGCCGGACGGAAAGGCGTTTGCGTGCTTGTCGTTGCCGAACATCGGCGCAAGGCGGCAGCCCGGGTCCTGGCCATGGCCAAGCTTTCGGCGACCACAGTCTCTGCCCCGACCATCGCCGATATCGAAGCACGCTATCGCCGCCAGATCCTTGACGCCGCGGTCTCCGCACCCATGCCCGAGGATCATGAAACCGAGTTCGTGACCGAGCTATTGGGTAAGGTTTCCCCCGAGCAACTGGCCGTGGCCTTCCTGCGCCAGCAATTGGCCAGCCGGCCCGTACCTGAGGAAACCTCGTCGGTGTCCCTTGCGGGCGACGGCCCCAAATCCAAACGCCGCGACAAGCGGTCCGAAGGCGGCCCGGCATACGATCCCATGGCTCCGCGCGAACCGCGTGGACCCGATATGGTGGGCGGGGTGTGGTTCACCCTTTCGCTCGGACGCAAACACCGGGCCGATCCAAAATGGCTCTTGCCCATGATCTGCAAGGCGGGCGGAGTGACCAAGCGCGAAGTGGGATCGATCAAGATCGACGACACCGAAACCCGCTTCGAAATCGCCGCCGACAAGGCCGACGAGTTTGCCCAGCACCTCAAGCGCGGAACCGGTCTTGAACGCGGCGTCACCATCGCTCCGGCCGGCCGTGGTCCCTCAAAGCCGCCCCGCGCCCGCGAAGGGTTTGAGCCCAAGCCAAAATTCGAGGCCAAACCAAAATTCAAGCCCCGGCCCAAGCGCGAAGCCGGCCCCGGCGATGCGCCCCGTCCGGCCAAGACCGGATCGAAAGGGTTCGGCAAGAAGGGGCGCAAATAGCGCCCGAACGCTAAACCCCGAGCCAAAGGGCACCAAGCGCCAACGCAGCCGGCAGAGCCTGAATAAACAGGATCTTCCGGCTCGCCGTGGCCGCGCCGAACAGGCCGGACACCAGAACGCACACGAGAAAGAACACGTTGAACTCCGCGCTTGCTGCCGCAAGGCCATAGATGAGCCCGGCCGCCAGAAATCCGTTGTAGAGCCCCTGATTGGCCGCCAGCACGGTGGTTTTGTCGGCAAGCTCCTGACCAAGACCGAAGGCCTTGAGCCCCAGCGGCTTGTTCCACTGCGTCATCTCGATGAAGACGATATAGAGATGGATCGCGGCAACGATCACAATCAAACCATTGGCAACCATCAAGGCCCTCCTCTCTTCGCCCAAGCATGCCCATATCGGCCTTCGCAAAACAAGCGGCATCGCGTGCCGCCTTGCAAGCGGCCATTGTCCCATCCGCTCCGGGAAGTCTTTTGCCCACGCCAAACCTCCGGGGGATAAAATTTCTTGTGCGCCTCCACTCCCCGGCGTCATCCTCGGGCGTCGCGGCCCTCGCGCATGGCGCTCCGGGCGTTCGCGCCTCAAATCGCTCCACCGGAGCGATTTGCCTATGGACGGCATGCACTCCCCTGGTCTTCCCCACGATGGCTGCGCCTTCGGACATGTTGCGCAAACCCGCCCAGCCAGTCATCTTGTTCTTTCTGGCAACCTTTTTTTCGTTCAGCTCGTTTTCAGGTGCGGGGAACTAACACTCAAACACAACGCGCCTTCATGTCGACGGCGCCCCCATGGAGAATGGATCATGATGAAGTCTCTTCTAGCCGCCGCCGCTCTCGCAGCTTTTTTCGTCGCCCCCGCCTTCGCCCAGGATCTCGATCCCAACGGGACCTGGGTCGACCGCTGGGGCACGAGCTTCACGTTCGAAATGTGCGGTGACGGCACCCAGCTTTGCGGGGTTCTCAACGACATCCAGGGCGATTCGCGGACTGAGGAGAATCTGGCCTTTGTCGGTCAGGAAGTGGTGCAGGGCACTCAGGTCGGCCCCAACAAATGGGAAGGCACAATTGCGCTCAATGGCGGCAACGCCAAGGCCATCGTCGAAATGACCGGCCCCGATACGCTGAAAATCACCGGCTGTCAGGCCGCGATCTTCTGCTCGAGCATCGACTACCAACGCTCGTAAGATCCCGGGTTTATCGATCGAAGGGCCGTGGCGAAAGCTGCGGCCCTTTTGCGTATATACGCACCGAACACCGGTTGCCGGCAGAGCGGCGTTGGGCGCAGTATGACCCATCGGGGCATTTGACGTGCGACCTCTTCATGGAAAGGTGTTGCACCGGGAGCTGCAATGGAAAAGCACCGAATCTACACGATGAGCTTTGCGTCGGTTTACCCTCACTATATCGCCAAGGCCGAGAAGAAGGGTCGCACGAAAAATGAGGTCGATGAGGTCATCTGCTGGCTGACCGGATACAGCCAGAACGCTCTGGAAGCCCAACTGGAAAGCCGGACCGATTTCGAGACCCTCTTTGCCTGCGCGCCCAAACTCAATCCCGCGCGCATGCTCATCAAGGGCCTGATCTGCGGCATCCGCGTGGAAGAAATCGAAGACCCGCTGATGCGCGAAATCCGCCACCTCGACAAGCTGGTCGACGAGTTGGCCCGGGGCAAGGCGATGGACAAGATCTTGCGGCAGGGATGAGCCCCACCCCATTTTTAAAATAATGGCCCCGTTTCCGGGGCCATTATTTTTTCAGTCAACTACTCCGCGGCCGTATCGACCACTTCCCCCTCGATGACCGGCAGAATCACCAGCCCGCCATCGCCGGCATCGACCTTGACGGTGCTGCCGTCGGTGATGTCGCCGGCCAGAAGCTTTTCGGCCAGCTCGTCCTGCACCGCACGCTGGATGACACGTCTGAGCGGGCGGGCTCCATAGGCTGAATCATAGCCCTCATTGGCCAGCCAGTCGCGCGCCGCTTCGGTCACCGCGATGGTGATCTCGCGGGTATCGAGCAGCTTTTGTAGGCGCTTCAATTGAATATCGACAATGGCGCCCATCTGGCCGCGTTCGAGCCGGTGGAACAACAAGATTTCGTCCACGCGGTTCAAAAACTCGGGCCGGAACGATGCCTTGACCGTATCGAGCACCTTGCCGCGCACCAGCTCCACCGATTCCCCATCGGGCTGGGCCGCCAGATATTCCGACCCCAGATTCGAGGTCATGATGATCAGCGTGTTGCGGAAATCGACCGTATGGCCCTGACCGTCGGTCAGCCGCCCGTCGTCGAGCACCTGCAAGAGCACGTTGAAGACGTCGGGGTGCGCCTTTTCGATCTCGTCGAACAGGACCACCTGATAGGGCCGCCGGCGCACCGCTTCGGTGAGCACACCGCCCTCATCATAACCGACATAGCCCGGAGGCGCGCCGATCAGTCGGGCAACCGCATGCTTTTCCATGAACTCGCTCATGTCGAGCCGGACCATCGCCGTCTCGTCATCGAACAGGAACTGGGCCAGCGTCTTGGTCAATTCGGTCTTGCCCACGCCCGTGGGGCCCAAAAACATGAACGACCCGATCGGCCGGTTGGGGTCCTGCAACCCGGCACGGGCCCGTCGCACGGCGCGCGAAACCGCCGCGACCGCCTCGGCCTGGCCGATGACGCGCCTGGCGAGTTCATCTTCCATGCGCAACAGCTTGTCGCGTTCGCCTTCGAGCATCTTGTCGACCGGAACACCCGTCCAGCGCGAGACCACCTGGGCGATATGGTTGGGGGTGACGACCTCTTCGACCATGTCCGAACCCGGCTGGGCCTCATGGGCCTCGGCGTCTTTCAGACGCCGTTCGAGATCGGGGATAACCCCATAGGCAAGCTCCCCGGCGCGGGCCAGATCGCCCTTGCGCTGGGCAAGTTCAAGCTCGGTGCGGGCCGCATCGAGCTGTTCTTTCAGCTTGGTGCCCCCGGCCAGCCGCTCCTTTTCCGAGAGCCAGCGCTGGGTCATGGCGTCCGATTCTTCCTCGAGCCCGGCCAGTTCGGCTTCAAGCCGGCCCAGACGGGTTTTCGAAGCGTCGTCTTCTTCCTTTTTCAGCGCCTCGCGCTCGATCTTGAGCTGGATGATGCGCCGGTCGAGTTCATCGAGGGCCTCGGGTTTGGAATCCACAGCCATGCGCAGCCGTGCCGAAGCCTCGTCCATCAGGTCGATGGCCTTGTCGGGCAGGAAGCGGTCGGTGATGTAGCGATTGGACAGCGTTGCCGCCGAAACCAGCGCCGAATCGGAAATGCGCACCCCGTGATGGAGTTCGTATTTCTCCTTCAATCCACGCAGGATCGAGATCGTGTCCTCGACGCTCGGTTCGTTGACGAACACCGGCTGGAAACGACGGGCCAGCGCCGCATCCTTTTCGACGTGCTTTTTGTATTCGTCGAGCGTCGTGGCGCCCACGCAGTGCAACTCGCCGCGCGCCAAAGCGGGCTTTAGAAGGTTGGAGGCATCCATGGCGCCATCGGCCTTGCCCGCGCCGACCAGCGTGTGCATTTCGTCGATGAACAAAATGATCTGCCCTTCGGCGGACTGGACTTCGCTCAAGACCGATTTCAGCCGCTCTTCGAACTCGCCGCGATATTTCGCGCCAGCGATCAAGGCACCCATATCGAGCGCGAGCAGCGATTTCTTTTTCAGTGATTCGGGGACGTCGCCATTGACGATGCGCAGGGCGAGGCCCTCGGCGATCGCCGTCTTGCCCACGCCCGGTTCGCCGATCAGCACCGGATTGTTCTTGGTGCGGCGGGAAAGCACCTGGATGGTGCGCCGGATCTCCTCGTCACGGCCGATCACCGGGTCGAGCTTGCCTTCGCGCGCGTCCTCGGTCAGATCGCGTGCATATTTCTTGAGCGCATCATAGGTGTTCTCCGCGCTCGCCGAATCGGCGGTGCGGCCCTTGCGGATCGCTTCGATGGCAGCGTTGAGCCCATTGGCGGTGACCCCGGCCGAGGCGAGGATCTTGCCCGCATCGGTGTCTTTTTCAATGGTCAGCGCCAGAAGCATGCGCTCGACGGCGACAAACGAATCGCCGGCCTTCTGCGCTGCCGCTTCTGCCGTCTCGAACACCCGGGCCAATTCGCGGCTGAGGTAAATCTGACCATTGTCGCCGGAGACAGATGGGAGCTTTTTGAGCCCCTCTTCGACCCCGGCCCGCACCGCCTGCGCGTTGCCACCGGCACGGTCGATCAGCCCGGTGGCCATGCCTTCGGGGTCATCGACCAGGACTTTGAGGATATGGAGCGGGGTAAACTGCTGATGGCCGCGTGACAGGGTCATCTGCTGCGCGCTCTGGATGAACCCGCGCGTCCGCTCGGTGTATTTTTCGATATTCATGCTTCAACTCTCCTTTGCTGGCGCGCTGCCCGTGCCCGCTTCGCGGCACACGAGACAACGCCCGAAGCGTTGACTGGATTTTAGCTCAGCCCGATTTGACCGGCACTGACTCAAGTCAATCGATATGTAGGAGCACAATCGAAAAGAAAAAGACCGGGCACGATGGCCCGGTCTTTTTTATTTGCGTATCCATCAGCCCTTCGACCATGGGTCGTCGGGCGTTCGTGCGCTTTCAAAGGTCCACCGGACCTTTGCATCCGGCGATGCCGGACCGCTTCTCACTATTCGGCAGCGGTTTCGCGCCCTGCGGTGAGGAACGCCGGCAACTCCGGAGCCGGCTCACTGCCATCATCGTCGGCTTTCTTGCGACGCGGGCGGCGGGGCTTTTTGGGTGCTTCTTCTGCAGCAGGAGCGGTATCCTTGCTGGCGGCCGTTTCCGAAGCGGCAGGCTTTTCGCCCTCCGCCACCGCATCTGCGGTTTCTTCGGTCCGCTCACGGCGCGGACGGCGCTGGCGCCGCGGGCGCGGTTCGCGCTGCTCGTCCGATCCGCCATCGCCACCGTCCGACGATTCAGAGCTCTGATCGGTATTGTTGCCCGAATTGCCCTGATCGTTATCGCTGTCGTTGTCGTCATCATCGTCGGGTGTGGTGTCGACGCTGTTGTCCTGGCGCGGCTGATACTGAGCCTGGGCGGCAAGGATGATGCGCAGATAATGTTCGGCGTGCTGGAGATAATTCTCGGCCATCACATTGTCGCCGACCGAAGCCGCGTCGCGGGAAAGCTGGGTGTATTTCTCTGCAATATGGGCCGCATTGCCACGAATCTTGACGTCCGGGCCATTGCTTTCATAGCTGCGCGACAAGGGATTGCCGCCACCACCGCCACGCCGCTGATTGTTATTGTTGTTGTTCCGGCCGCGCGAACGCTGCTTGTTGTTGTTTTGCTGGTTTGGTCTCATGTGCTCGCTTCAACACGTTCCGTGAAGGTATGCGCTTAATAGGGGCCTTTGCCGCCAAAACCGGGCGACGGGCACAAAACTCGGCTGACACGAACCGACTTCCCGGTCCGCGCTGTGCCGATCGCTCTCTCTGGTTTCCCCAAAAAGGCTGCGTGAGCTCCGACCCTGTCTGATGCTGCGCCAACCCTCTGGGAGGATGGGTTCCGCTAACGGCTTTATTCTATGCCGCCAATGTCAGGGTGGGGTCCACCGCGATGAACAAGCACCGCGTCAGCACCGGCAACCTAACCGCATATCCTTCTCATTCCAAGAAAAATATTGGCTTTTGGAGAAATTCGCCCGGACGCTGTGTCATTTTGGTGCGCGGGCCGTAACCATACGGTCGTGACCGGCAAGGTCTTTGGCAATGGCAACCTCGCAAAAGCCTTCAGAGCTTAAAAGCTCTTTAACCATGTGACCCTGGTCGAAGCCGATTTCAAGGGCCAGCGCCCCACCCGGCATAAGACAGTTCCGCGCTTGCGACCCAATGATCCGATAGGGATCGAGCCCGTCCGCACCCCCATCGAGCGCTGCAATGGGATCGAAGGATTTGACCCCCGGCTCAAGCGCCTCGATCGTCGCACTGGCAATATAGGGCGGGTTGGAAACGATAAGATCGAATTTGTCACCGCTCAGCGGCGAAAGCCAGCTTCCATGCCGCATGACGAACCGGTCCGCAAGCCCCAGCGCCTGGGCATTGGCCTTGGCCTGAACAAGCGCATCGGCAGCAATATCGACACCCGTCCCACGGGCAGATGGCAGATTGGCAAGCAGCGCCAGAACGATACAGCCTGTCCCGGTCCCCAGATCGGCGATGGTCGGCTTAAGGTGGGATTTGAGCTCGGTGCTCCCGAACTCGACAAGCATCTCGGTTTCCGGTCGCGGAACGAGCGTTGCGGCATTGAGCCCGAAATCAAGGCCATAAAACTCCTGCACACCACGGATGCGGGCCATGGGCTCTCCAGCCAGACGGCGGGCAACCAGCGATTCGAGTTCGGCCAGCTTTCCACTGGGAAACGGATCGGTTTCCGAGGCGATCAGCCCGGTGGCATCGAGTCCGAGAACGTGGCGAACCAGCAATTGCGCATCGAGCGCCGCCGTCGGAATGTCCGCGGCCGCTAGACGGTCCCGAAGCGAACGCCAGGTCCGGCCGATATTGAGAACGCCAAACTGCATCGCTGGTCCTTTATTCCGCCCTGATCGCAGCTGAATATGAGGGCATCGCCCCAATGTTCCAATCGAGACGCCTCATGGCCACCCCAATAGATCCCATACCCCAGGCCAGCCGCTGGCGCCCTTTTGTCTGGACGGGATTGATCACCGTTCTGGCCATTCCGCTGATTGCCATGCAGTTCACAAGCGAGGTCGATTGGGATGCGTTCGATTTCGTCTTTGCGGCTATCCTGCTCGGAGCAATCGGCATCGCTTTTGAATTTTCCGCTCGGATGCTGTCGGGCCCAGCGGCGAAACTGGCAATCATGGGGCTGGTTATCGGCCTGGTCCTGATTGTCTGGGCAGATGCGGCCGTCGGTCTCTTTTAGACCCCCTGCTCCATCGCCGCCAGCTGGGCTGCCTGATTTTCGGTGATCAGCGCATCGATCACTTCGCCCAGCGCTTCACCCGTTATGATCTGGGGCAGCTTGTAGAGCGTGAGATTGATCCGGTGGTCGGTCACCCGTCCCTGCGGAAAATTATACGTCCGGATACGCTCGGATCGATCGCCCGAGCCGACCTGGGATTTGCGGCTCTCGGCCCGCTCGGAGGAGGCCTTGAGCTCCTGCTCGTCAAACAGCCGCGCGCGCAGCACCTTCATGGCATTGGCCCGGTTCTGGTGCTGGGATTTTTCTGCCGACGTCACCACGATCCC
>NZ_CAXAXY010000108.1:0-9322 GCF_963972885.1 uncultured Pelagibacterium sp.
ATCAAAATCGATTTGGGAATCCCAAACCGATTCAATCAGATCAAGACGCGCTCTATTGCCGTGCGGCAGCGCTCGACGAGGTCCATCCAGTCGCGTGCGATGCGGGTTTCGAGGCCGTGGGCATAGGTCATCATGCCTGCCCAGATCAGCGCGAATACGAGAGCGAAGCTGGTGAGCATCAAGACCAGGCGCCTTGCCAGGGGCGTGACGACCATAACCGAATCTCCCTTGTCCCGCCCTGAGTGTAACAGCGCTTGGGCCATGGGCCAGCGCCCGCCTGCGGGAAGATCCGACCAAAGTTGCCCTCTAGAGCCGTTCGGGATTTGATCGGCTCAAATCCTTGGCTCCAAGCCCTTGTTTTGTCGCGTGTCCGAACCGCAAAGCCGGTTCCATCCCCGATCGCGTCGAGGACATGGTTTTGCTGGATACGCTCTAAAGCGCTTTTATTGTTGCACGAAGTCTTGCGCTTGGCGCTCAATTGGACCATTGTGGCCATGTCGATTTATCAAAAAGGGCAAGGCCGTACCGATGCGCCGCAGTGAAAACCGCGCAATCGCCATAGCCGCCAGCAGGCAAAAAGCCTTGCAGGCCCGTATCCTTATGGGTTCGGCGCTGCTGCTTTCCGCTGCCCTCCTACTTCTCCTTATCAGCCCCTGGTAACCGGCGGTCTGCCTTTTGCGCAGACGGGTCGTCAGGGGATTTTGCCATAACGCCGAACATCAATGTCCGGCCATAACCTGCTGCAAATGCAAAGCCAGACCGCGCAGGTGGCCGATCAAGGAAGAACAAGATGACCAGCCAAGCCAATACCGACCGCGTCTATATTTTCGACACCACGTTGCGCGACGGAGAGCAGAGCCCCGGCGCCACAATGACGCTGGAAGAAAAACTCCAGATTGCCGACATTCTCGACACGATGGGCGTCGACATTATCGAGGCGGGGTTTCCCATCGCCTCGAATGGCGATTTCGAGGCCGTATCGACAATTGCCAAGCGCGCCAGGAATTCGGTGATCTGCGGTCTGGCCCGCGCCATTCCCGCCGATATCGACCGTGCCGGGGAGGCGGTGCGGTTTGCCAAGCGCGGGCGCATTCATACCTTTGTCTCCACGTCGCCCATCCATCTGGCTCATCAGATGAAAAAATCCGAGGACGAGGTGCTCGAAATCGTCATCAAGACGGTGGCGCAGGCCCGCAATCTGATCGACGACGTTGAATGGTCGGGAATGGACGCAACCCGCACGCCCATCGAATTTCTCGCCCGTTGCACCGAAGCGGCGATCAACGCCGGCGCGACGACGATCAATATCCCCGACACTGTCGGATATTCGACGCCGGAAGATTATTACCGGCTGATCCACGATCTGATCGAAATGGTGCCCAATGCGGACAAGGCGATCTTTTCCACCCATTGCCACAACGATCTGGGCATGGCGGTGGCCAATTCGCTGGCCGGCGTGCGGGCCGGAGCGCGACAGGTGGAGTGCACGATCAACGGGATCGGGGAACGCGCAGGTAACGCGGCGCTCGAAGAGGTGGTGATGGCGCTGCGCACGCGCGCCGATGCCTTGCCCTATCACACGGAAATCGAAACGACCCATCTCTCGCGCGCTTCGCGGACGGTGTCGGCGGCGGCCAATTTCCCGGTCCAGTACAACAAGGCCATCGTGGGCAAAAATGCCTTCGCCCATGAGAGCGGCATCCATCAGGACGGCATGCTCAAGAACGCCTCGACCTACGAAATCATGACCCCGGAAAGCGTGGGGATCAAATCGACCTCGCTGGTGATGGGCAAGCATTCGGGCCGCCACGCCTTCAAGGAAAAGCTCAAAGATCTGGGGTACGAACTGGCCGACAACCAGTTCCAGGAAGCGTTTCAGCGCTTCAAGGATCTGGCCGACCGCAAAAAGCATGTCTATGACGACGACATCATCGCGTTGGTCGACGACGAAATGGGCTCGGGCGCCGACCGTATCAAGCTGGTGGACATGAGCGTGACCTCCAAGACCGGGGGTGTGCATCGGTGCGAACTCAAGGTGGCCGTGGATGGGGCACCGGTGGACGTGTCGCTGGATGGCACCGGATCGGTCGATGCGATCTTTTCGGCGATCAAGGCAGCGGTGAATGCCCAGCCGCATCTGGTGCTCTACGCCGTCGATGGCGTGACGGGCGGCACGGACGCGCAGGCCAACGCGCATGTGCGGCTTGAAATGAACGGTCGCATCGCCTCGGGCAATGCGACCGAGCCCGATACGCTGGTGGCCTCGGCCCGTGCCTATCTCAATGCGTACAACCGGCTGCTGGTCGAACGCGGCGCACCGGCGCAGGGCGCGCTGGCCGGCTGATCTTTACCGCCTGCGATGAGGCATGAGGAGGATTTGCGGTTTGGGGACCCGCGAAATTCCTCCTCGTCATCGTTTTGTCGCGCTTTCGAACCGAATAAGTGGGTTCGACTGATCCTGAAATCGCTCCGGGGGGCGACCATATAGTGGCAATCGGGGCCGAGATTCGTGGCGTGCTCACCGGCTTTGGGCTGGTTGCGGCAGGTGTTCTGGTGCTGGCGCAGGTCGATCTCGGTCTGCCCGGCCAATCATTGCTGCAATCGCTGCAACTGCATATGGGGGTGGCCCTTTTGGGTCTCGCCCTTTTGCTTGCGCTGGCCAGGGCGCGGTGGCGGGCCGGGCTGGTGGTCGCCATGGCGGTGTTTGCCGGCGGGCATGTGATGTGGCGCGTGGCTGACCAGTATGAGGGGCGGGGGGCTCTGGCGGGGCTCGAGCGCGCGGCCCAATTCACGCTTTTGAGCTTTAACGTGCTTAACTCCAACGACCGCCACGAGGAGCTGGCAGATTATATCGCCGGGTCGGGGGCCGATTTTGCCTTTATCATGGAGGCGGGGCGGCTGCGGCAGCATTTCGAGCAACTCGAAGCGGTCTATCCCTATCGTGTCGGTTGCGAGCAGGGCGGCCCCTGCGATCTGCTCATGCTCTCGAAATTGCCGTTGGAGAACGCCGAAATCCGCTCGCTGGGCAATACCCATCCCAACCGGATGATCGTCGCACAAACCGAGATTGGCGGCGAAGCGCTGACGCTGGTCGCCGCGCACCTGACCAAGCCCTATTTCGACGATGCGGGACTGTTCGAAGCGCGGCGCCTGACGCGGCAATTGGCGGCAATCGAGGGGCCGCTGGTTCTGGCATGGGATTTCAACTCCGCCCCCTGGGCAGATGCGATCGATGATCTGGTGCATGGGGCCGCGCTTTTGCCGCCCCCCCGTTACAACGCGACCTGGCCGACCGAATTGGGGCCATTGGGCATCCCGATCGATCACATGTTTTCGCGCGCGCCGATCATCATCGAGGATATCGAGGCGCTGTCCGACCCCCTGGGGTCGAACCATCTGGGACTGATCGCGAAACTGGCAATCGTGGCCGAATAGATCAGGCCGCGGATTCGGGGGACCAGCCCGCGGTATCGGCGAGGGAGAATTTTACACTCCAGCGTCCCGGTGCGGCCTGCGACCCGGACGGGCGGGCGAGGAGCGCCGCATAATCGGCACGCGCGAGGACGGTGCCGCCGAGCGCCTGGACCCATGGCGACATGATCTGATGATCGACTGCCGTGAACCCGGCGTCGGCGAGGTGATGATAGAGGCTCACGATGGCGAATTTGGATGCGTTGTCGGCAGTATGGAACATCGACAGCGCGGAAAAGACCGGGCCGACGGTCACGCCGAACAGGCCGCCCACCAGTTTGTCGTCGGCGTCGAAAATTTCCACCGAATGGGCATGTCCTTCGCCATGAAGCCCCATATAGAGCGCGCGGGCCTTCGGGGTGATCCAGGTGAGGTGCGGGCGCGATGGATCGCGCGGCGCGGCGCAGCCATCGATCACGCCGGCAAAATCGGTATCGAACGCCACCTGCATGTCCGAGCCACGCATGGTGCGGCGGAACCGCTTGGCGATGTGAACCGAGGCAAGATCCATGACGGCGCGTTCGGGTGGCGACCACCATTTCATGGCCCCCCAATGGCCCTGCGGATAAAAGCCGCGCGCCATGGCCTGGAGAACCACAGGTGTCGACAGATCATCGGCAAGTCCTGCAAATCCGGGCGGGGATTTGCGGATGCGCGAGGCATCGGGAACCGGGGCGGGACGCAACAGCCTGTCGCCGACGAGACCAGCCACCAGCCCCGGAAAATGCTGCACGCGCTGGGGCTTGAGCCAGTACGCCGTGGCAAGTGCCAAACGGCCAAGGCTGTAATTGCCTTGCCGGGAAGGGCCGGGTTGGGGAAGGCTGTTCATTTGGAAAGGCTCCGGGGGAGAACTGGGCGGACCATAGGCTGAAACCATTGCCGGGCGCTTACCGTAATTGCTTAAAATACGAAGAAACCCGCATGTTCACGCGGCTTTGACTTGCGGTTGAAGGTGTGGGCGTTCCAACTGACGAAAACGAGGAGGTGCAGCATGCATCGCAGATTTATTGCTTTGGCGGCCGCCGCGAGCGCGTTTGCCGCCACTCCCGCACTGGCCGATACGGCGCTTTTCGCCGGCGGGTGCTTCTGGAGCGTGGAATCCAATTTCGAAAAGGTCGAAGGCGTCTCCGAAGCCGTGTCGGGCTTTGCCGGTGGCCATGTGGAAAATCCCACCTACAATCAGGTCGCCTATGGTGGCGATACCGGCCATTACGAAAGCGTCGAGATCACTTTCGATCCTGAGGTGGTCAGCTATGAAGAGCTTCTGACGGTCTATTGGCACACGACCGACCCCACCGATGCCGCCGGTCAGTTCTGCGACAAGGGACCGATGTATAAGCCGGCGATTTTTGCGCTCAACGATGAGCAGGCTGCCATTGCCGAAGCCAGCAAGGCCGCCATTGCCGAATCGAGCGGCTATACCATCGTCACCGAGATCAAGCCGGCAGCCACGTTCTATCCGGCAGGGCCCGAGCACCAGGATTTCTATAAGACCAACGCCGCCCATTATGAGCGCTATCGGATCGGGTGCGGGCGCGATGTGGTGATCCGCGAGCTTTGGGGCGATCAGGCCTTTCTGGGAACCAGCGAGAACCCTTTCTCTTAGGCATCGCGAAAAAGCATTGAATTGGGTGGACAGCGTGAATGGCGTTTGCTAGAGAGGCGCCACTCTGGCGGTGCGGAGACGCGCTGCCCGATGGATCGGGTGTATAGCTCAGTTGGTAGAGCAGCTGACTCTTAATCAGCGGGTCCAAGGTTCGAATCCTTGTACACCCACCAAAATCCTCAAATAATGACGAAGTCTTGCGAGCCGATCCTCGATCGGTTCTGTAAGCCTTTGATTCAATGCCTAAAGTTCTGGTTTACCAGTTTGGCAATTGAGGGGCTTTATTGGCTTTGCGGAAAGCATTCCATAGGGGCTGGCCGTTAGGGTTGGGTCAAATTGAACTGACCCGGTGACGCCAATGTCCTTGACCAGCCATTCGCCAACGATGACCACCCTTGCCCCTGTCACAGCGGGCGTTTCGAAGAGGAACGGGACGCTGCTGGAGCATCGTGTTTTGCCCGGTGGAGAGTGGGACCGGCTCGTCTCGACATTTGACGGCGTCTGCCAGGAGCAGCTTTTTGCCTATGCCAGTCTGCGCTGGCCGGGGGTCGATCTGGAGCCTGTCCTGTTTTCCGAGGCCGATAAAGTACTGGGCGGCGCCCTGGTGATGTTGCAGCGGCTGCCGCTGGGCGTGGCCACAGTGGCGCTGATCAAGTGGGGGCCTTTTCTTGCGCAGAGCGAGGGGCCGGACCGTGACGTGGTCATGGAGCGTATGATCGATACGCTCGTGGCCGAATACGCCTCGAGGCGCTCCATGATGGTTTCGATCATGTCCCATGCCGAGGCCGGCGAGGTCAACGGCATGGCCGCAATGCTTGCGGCACGCGGGTTCAAACCCGGTGTTGGCGTGAAATACCCCATGCGGTACGTGGTCGACGTTTCGCTCGACGATACGGCACGGCTGGCTGCGTTCAGTCAGAAATGGCGCTACAATCTGCGCAAGGCCATGAAGGCCGGGCTCGCGTTCGAAACAGGAGCGCCCGGCGATATCGGCCGGTTCATGACGCTCTATCGGGCGATGAGCGAGCGCAAGCTGTTCCCCGATTACTCAGGCATCGATACACTCGAGGGGCTGATGGCCATGCCGGACGGGACGGCGCGGCCCGAGCTGTTTTTTGTCTCGCAAGGGGACAAGACAATCGCTGGGGCGGCAATTTTTACCGCCGGGACGACGGCATGCTATCTGTACGGCGCAACCGATGACGCCGCGCTGGATTTGCGCGCCGGTTATCTGCTGCACTGGCACATCATCGGGTGGTTGCGCGACAATACCAAAGCCAGGCTATACGATCTGGGCGGCACCGATGGCTTTGCCGGTCTGCATCAGTTCAAGAGCGGGATGGTGGGCGATGCGGGCCATATCAGCCCCTTGCCGCCGACAATGAATTTTGCCTCGCACTGGCCGGCCTTTGCGGCGGGTACAGCGGCGTACAAGGGCCGCGAGATGCTGACGCGCGGGCGCGATGCGGTGCTGACGGCTCGGCTTGAAATGCAGAAACGGCTCAGGCGCGGCGCGCGGGCCTAAGGCCAAGGGAAAGTCCACGAATGTCGATAGCCGGAAGGCTTGCCTCGAAATCGGTGATGATTTTTGCCCTGCGCATTTTTGGCGCGGGGTTCATCTTTCTTGTGCAGGCGGCCATTTCCCGTGTTTGGGGCGCGCAATCGCTTGGCGACTTCCTGCTGGTTATTGCGGCGGCCAATCTGATCGCGGTTATGCTGCCGCTGGGTTTCCAGACCGTCTCGACCTATTTTTCCGCGGAGTACGGCTCGCGCGGTGAGGGCAACCATCTGCGGCGATTCGTAGGCCGGGCCTATATCCAGATGGCGTTGATGGGCGTGGCCATTCTGGCACTGGGCTGGCCGCTGACGTTCGTTCTGGGCGAGGCGGGTGCGCATCTGCGCCCGATCTGGGTGCAGACGGCGCTGATCGGGATTGCGACGGCCATTACCTATATCAGCACCACGACGCTGGTGGGGCTCAAGCACCCCATGACGGGCTATCTGCCAGACATGATTTTCAGGCCGGCGCTCACGCTCGGCGCATTCGGTGCCGTGGCGCTGATGAGCCCGGTTGCCGATCTTGGCCTCATGCTGTGGGTGCTGGCAGGGGCGCTTCTGGTCCTGTTCGGGTTCCAGAGCATCTGGGTGAGGCGAGCCGTGGTGGCGGTGCCGCGCGATGATGCTCTACGTCAAAGCGAGCCTCGGCGCTGGTGGCGCTTTGCGACGCCCTGGGTGCTCATTACGCTCGCTTCGGACTATTTTTTCGACATCAATCTGATCCTGCTGGCCGGGCTGCTCGATCGCACCGATCTGGCCATTTTCGGGGTCAGTACGCGGATTTTCGCACTGGCCTCGTTCGGAGTGGTTGCGGTCTATGCGTTGACGCTGCCCAATATGTTCGACGCTGAGCGTGATGCCGATCGCGGTGCCTTCGGGAAACGGGTGGGAGAGGCCAATCTGGTGGCGACGGGGCTGGCGCTGGCGCTGTTTGTTGGCGTTTTGCTGGTCGGGCGCTACGCGCTGATGCTGTTCGGCGACGAGTTTGCCGATGGGGCGCTGCCGGTGGCCATATTGTGCCTCGGGCTGGTGGTCAGAGCAGCGTTCGGGCCGGCCTCGCTGGTGCTTTCGATGCATGACCGGCCATGGGCCAGCCTGCCCTCGGTCGGGCTTGGCCTTGTGGCGCTGATTGTGGGCAATTTGACGCTGGTGCCGCCCTACGGGCTGATGGGCGCGGCGATATCGGCGTTCATCGCGATTTCGCTGTGGTCGGTGTCGCTGTGGGCGACGGCGCTTTACCGGGCAAAGATCGATGTCTCGATCTTCGGGCGCTTCCGGGCCGTTGCGGCCTAGCGGTCCAGCAACGCCCGCGCCTTGAGCTTTAGGCGGGTGGCCAGCGGCAGGGAAATGCCGTCGTCATAGCCCTCGGTTACCTTGGTGAACTTGCGTTCCATGACGAAATAATCCTCGCCGAAGATGTGATCTTCGAGGTGAGCG
The DNA here is from genome assembly GCF_963972885.1 of uncultured Pelagibacterium sp. NCBI lineage: Bacteria > Pseudomonadati > Pseudomonadota > Alphaproteobacteria > Hyphomicrobiales > Devosiaceae > Pelagibacterium > uncultured Pelagibacterium sp. The sequence continues at coordinate 8,072 of NZ_CAXAXY010000108.1, forward strand.
ACCTGGGCATAGCCATAGCGCTTGAGCAGGACCAGAGCCGGGCGGTTGTCGGGGCGGGTATAGGTCGAGGCCTTGTGGAAGCGTGAATTGTCCCAATGGGAAATGAAGGCCTCCATGCCAAACCGGCCCAGCGGGGTGCCGCGATAATCGGGATAGATCGCCGACCAAAACTGGAAGATCGTTCCGTTGGCCGGGCCGGATATCAGGAACCCTCCGGTCTTGCCGTCCATTTCGAGCAGCAGGATGTGCCAGGGATCGACTTCGAGCAGGGTCCGCAGGAAGGTGCGGTTGAACCGCGCTTTTTCGAACGCTTTGAAGCGTTCGCCGTAATAGGGCATGGAGTCGATCAAATCCATCAGCTCGCGATGGACATCGGCGATGTCGGCATGGGTCGCCGCCCGCGCGGTCATCTGTGCGTCGGTCATGGTCTTTCCCCGGTTTGCGGCCCAGACTAGCGGTATGTCCGCTAAAAAAGGGTTTGCGGGACACGGGGCAAAATCGATCATATCGAAACTTGCGCGATTTGGCGTCCAGCCCCGCCTTGCAGTTGGCTGAATCGGCGGGTTAAGACAGAGGCAACAAGCTATAAAGCGGAGGAATGGTCATGAGTTCAGAAGTGTTTGCGCCGTCGGAAGAGGTTGTCGCGAAAACCAGCGTCACCGCTGAGCAGTATGACCGGATGTATCAGCGTTCGGTTTCGGACCCCGACGGGTTCTGGGGCGAGCACGCACTGCGCATCGATTGGATCAAACCCTTCACCAAGGTCAAGAACACAAGCTTTGAATGGCCCGACATCTCGATCAAATGGTTCGAGGATGGCCAGCTCAATGTTGCTGCCAATTGTATCGACCGGCATCTCGCTGAGCGCGGGGACACGGTCGCGATCATTTTCGAGCCCGACGACCCCAAGGCGGATGCGCGCCATATCACCTATCGTGAGCTGCACGAGGAGGTGTGCCGGTTTGCCAATGTTCTCAAACAGCTCGGCGTTCAAAAGGGCGAGCGGGTGACCATCTACATGCCGATGATCCCCGAGGCGGCCTATGCCATGCTGGCCTGCGCGCGGATCGGCGCTGTGCATTCCGTGGTGTTTGGCGGGTTCTCCCCCGACGCGCTGGCCGGACGGGTCAACGACTGCGATTCCCGCGTCATCATCACCGCCGACGAGGGCTGCCGCGGTGGCAAGAAGGTGCCGCTCAAGGTCAATGTCGACACGGCCATGGCCGATTGCCCCGGCGTGGAAAAGGTTCT
>NZ_CAXAXY010000109.1:0-9151 GCF_963972885.1 uncultured Pelagibacterium sp.
CAGGGTTTGTCATGATCCTGATGCTCGCCGGTCTGCGCGGCATCGACGAAGAAATATGGAAGGCGTCGCGCGTCGACGGCATTCCGACCTGGAAAACCTACCTCTTTGTCGTCTTGCCGATGATGCGCGGCGTTATGGTCACGGCGGTCGTGATTATCGGATCGGGTATCGTGCGCCTTTATGATCTTGTGGTGGCGCTCACCAAAGGTGGCCCTGGTATCGCATCGGAAGTCCCTGCCAAATACGTCTATGACTACATGTTCACAGCGGGCAACATCGGCCAGGGCCTCGCCGCATCGACCATGATGCTTTTGACCGTCATGATCATCATCATTCCATGGGCCTATCTCGAATTCGGCGGGGGGAAGAAATCATGAGCAATCCAGCCGCGCTTTCCGGCACTGTTGCGACGGACGCCGTCGGGCGTCAGCTCGATACCTCAGCGCCCCATGGCCCGCGACCCAAGCCGTTTTTCACGCCCCGCCGGATCATCATGTATTCGATCCTGTTCGTTGCGTGTCTCTACTACCTTTTTCCGCTCTACGTCATGATCATGACCTCGTTCAAGACGATGCCGGAAATCCGGTTCGGCAATATTTTCGCGCCACCGCTGGAGTTTTCTGGCGATGGATGGGTGAAGGCCTGGTCCACGGCGTGTACGGGGCTGACCTGCCAAGGGCTTAGCCCTGGCTTCTGGAACTCTGTGAAAATCCTGATCCCCAGCGTGGTCATTTCAACGAGCGTTGCAGCCGTGAATGGATATGCGCTGGTAAACTGGAAGTTCAAAGGCTCCGAAATATTCTTTGCCATCCTGATCTTTGGGTCGTTCATCCCTTATCAGGTGATGCTCTATCCCCTGGTCATGATCACGCGCGATCTCGGCATATTCGGAACGATACCGGCAGTCGTGCTTGTTCACACCGTATTCGGGATGCCCATCCTGACCCTGCTGTTCCGCAACTATTTCGCCTCGCTACCGGTGGAGTTGTTCAAGGCGGCCCGCGTCGACGGGGCAGGGTTCTGGCGGATATTTTTCGAGATCATGCTGCCCATGAGCCTTCCCATCATCGTGGTGGCCCTGATCCTGCAGGTGACCGGCATCTGGAACGACTTCCTGTTCGGCGTCGTCTTTGCGGGAACGCAGAATTACCCCATGACGGTGCAGCTCAACAACATCGTCAATTCGGCGCAGGGCAGCCCCGAATACAATGTCAACATGGCGGCCACGATGCTTACGGGCCTGGTGCCGCTGATCGTCTATTTCGTCTCCGGCAGATTGTTCGTGCGAGGCGTTGCCGCTGGTGCGGTGAAAGGATGAGTGCAATGCAACAAAGCGTATCGATCAGGGATCTCTCCCTAAGTTTCGGGGCCGTCAAGGTGCTCGAGCGTATGGACCTCGACGTCCAGCAGGGAGAATTTCTTGTGCTGCTCGGCCCGTCGGGCTGCGGAAAATCAACCCTGCTCAACTGCATTGCCGGTCTGCTCGACGTCAGTGGCGGACAGATTTTCATCTCCGGCAAGAACGTGACCTGGGACGAGCCCAAGGACCGCGGCATCGGCATGGTGTTTCAGTCCTATGCGCTCTACCCGCAGATGACGGTGAAAAAAAACCTCACCTTCGGCCTTCGGGTTGCCGGCCACAAGAAAGACGATATCGAGCGTCGCGTGGCCCGTGCTGCCGAAATGCTCCAGATCGAGCCGCTGCTCGAGCGCAAGCCGGCCAACCTTTCGGGCGGCCAGCGCCAGCGCGTGGCCATCGGGCGGGCCCTGGTGCGCGATGTGGATGTGTTCCTGTTCGACGAGCCGTTGTCCAATCTCGACGCCAAGCTGCGCTCGGACCTGCGCGTGGAAATCAAGCGCCTGCACCAGCGGCTTGAAAACACCATGATCTACGTCACCCACGACCAGATCGAGGCCATGACGCTGGCCGATCGCATCGCCATCATGCGCGACGGGATTATCCAGCAGCTCGACACGCCGCACGCGATCTACAACAATCCGGTCAACCTGTTCGTCGCCGGATTTATCGGCTCACCCTCGATGAATTTCATCAACGGCGAATTGAGCGGCAAGACCTTCAACGCCGATGGCGCGCCTTTGAACATGGACAGCTACGGCTTTGCCGCGGGCAACGAAAATCTCAAGACCAAGGCCATATTGGGGGTTCGTCCAGAACACGTCGTCGTGGGCGAAGCCGCTACCACCCAGCCCGTCAATTTCGACTCCGAAATCGAGATCGTCGAGCCCATGGGGTCCGACACCATCGCGTGGGCCACGCTCGGAAAGCACGAATTTACCTTCCGGGCCGATAGCGAACTCAATCTCAAAATGGGACAAAAGATAAAGCTTGGCTTTGATCCGGCGCGGGCGTCGATCTTCAATGCCGAAAACGGCGACCGAATTTAGGGAGTATCCAGTGACCGATTTTTCGTTTCAGCTCTACAGCGCGCGCAATTTTCCCCCGTTCAGCGACGTTTTCGCGCTGCTTTCGCGTCTTGGCTACGCCAGCGTTGAAGGGTTCGGCGCGCTCTATACCGATCCGGCCGGGCTGCGCCGCGACCTCGACGCCAGCGGGTTGACCATGCCAACCGGTCATATCGGACTCGACCAGTTGCGCGACAAGCCCAAAGCCACCGAACTCGCCCAAACGCTGGGCCTGCAGACCATCTTCTGCCCGTTCATCGGACAGGAATATTGGAAACAGTCCGACGAGAAGTGGACCGAACTGGCCCGCGAACTCGGCGAACTCGCCAAATATTACCGCGACCAGGGTTTTGGTTTCGGCTGGCACAACCACCATTTCGAATTCTGGCCGCTCGACAGCGGACGCACGCCCATGGAAATCCTGCTCACCGAAGCGCCCGAACTCGATTGGGAAATGGATGTGGCCTGGGTGGTGCGCGGCGAGGACGATCCCAAGCGCTGGATCGACAAATATGCCGATCGCATCGTCGCCGTCCACTTAAAGGACATTGCGCCCGAGGGTGAGGCCGCCGATGAGGATGGCTGGGCCGATCTCGGCCATGGCACCGTGCCGTGGAAGGGCCTGTTTGCCGATCTCAAAGCCAAGTCCAAGGCGAAATACTTCGTCATGGAACACGACAATCCCAATGATCTCGAACGCTTTGCCGCGCGCTCCATTGCGACGGCAAAAGCTCTCTAGGACCAGAAAATGAGCAAGACATACGGCGTCGGTATTCTGGGTGCCGGCAATATTTCAGCGGCCTATCTCAAGCTCGCGCCCCTGTTCAAGGGCATCGAGGTGAGGGCGGTTGCAGACATAATTCCCGAGGCTGCAAAGGCGCGCGCCGATGAGTTCAACGTCGCGGCCCAGACGCCCGATCAACTCATGGCCAATTCCGAACTTGACGTTATCGTCAATCTGACGATTCCCGATGTGCACTACACAATATCGAAAGAGATCGTCTCGGCCGGCAAGCACGCCTATTCCGAAAAGCCTCTGGTCCTTTCCCTTGAGGAAGGCGAGGATTTGCGCAAAGCGGCACAGAAGGCCGGAAAGCAGATCGGCTGCGCGCCGGACACGTTCCTCGGCGGTGCCCATCAGCAGGCCCGCGCCCTGATCGATGAAGGGGCCATTGGCCGGGTGACGTCGGGGACATGCCACGTCATGAGCTTCGGCCTTGAGCACTGGCACCCCAATCCCGACTTCTTCTTCAAGCCGGGCGCGGGGCCGATCCTCGATATCGGACCCTATTACGTCGCCAATCTCATCAACCTGATCGGACCGGTCAAACGGGTGACGGCCTTTTCGTCGACCCCGCGCGAGCGCCGCGAAATCACCAGCGAGCCGCGCAAGGGCCAGTACGTTACCGTCGAAACACCGACGACCATTCACGCCGTGCTCGAATTTCACAATGGCGCGCTCGTAACGCTTGGAGCGTCCTGGGACGTCGAAGCGCACCAGCACTCCAACATGGAAATCTACGGCACCGATGGCTCGCTCTATGTGCCCGATCCCAATTTCTTCGGTGGCGAGCTGACCCTGGCCCGCCGCGATGGCGCGCGCGACGTCGTCGAGCCCTGGAAGCACCCGCTCGGTGTCGCCAATTGGGAGCGTCCGAACGGCCCGCCCTTCGCCAACTACCGCACCGCGGGGCTTGCCGACATGATGCTGGCCATCGACGCCGGCCGCAAACCGCGCTGTTCGCTCGAAACCACGCTGCACGGCGTCGACGTCATGACCTCGATCCTTAAGTCGGGCGAGATCGGAGAGGCTATTACGCTCACCACCACGTGTGAGCGCCCCGACGCCCTCGGACCGGTGGAGGCACAGGCGCTTCTGGTCTGACGGGAAACCGCCGGGACCTTCCTTTCACGGGCTCCTCCCGGTCGCGGCGCATGGTTGGGGGACCATGCGCCGCGATTTTTTATTGAACGCTGTGCCTTGCCTCGCTTGACTGTCCGGGCAGGGCATCTATCGTGTAAACGTTTTCACCTGACGCACGTACGTCAAAGAGCGGAAAAGCCGCTGCCAACCGAGGAGGACATTTCAATGCGCACTTTGAAGGGCCCGGCGATATTTCTCGCCCAGTTCGCCGCAGACGCGGCGCCGTTCGATACGCTCGACAACATCTGCAAATGGGCTGCGAGCCTGGGCTATAAGGGCGTGCAGATCCCGACTTGGGTTTCCGGCTTCATCGACCTGCAAAAAGCAGCCGAATCAAAAGATTACTGCGACGAACTCAAGGGCATCGCCGCCAGCCACGGCGTCGAGATCACTGAACTCTCCACCCATCTGCAGGGCCAGCTGGTCGCGGTTCACCCTGCCTACGACACCGCCTTCGACGGTTTTGCCGCCCCCGAGGTCAGGGGCAATCCCAAAGCGCGCCAGCAATGGGCAGTCCAGCAATTGCTATGGGCGGCCAAGGCGTCACAGAATATGGGGCTGACCGAGCACGGCACCTTCTCGGGCGCTCTGGCCTGGCCCTATATCTACCCCTGGCCCCAGCGCCCCGCCGGGCTCGTCGAAGAAGCCTTTGACGAATTGGCCCGCCGCTGGACGCCGATCCTCGACAAGTTCGACGAGGCCGGGGTCGATCTTTGCTATGAAATCCATCCCGGCGAGGATCTGCACGATGGCATTTCTTACGAAATGTTCCTCGATCGCGTGAACAATCACCCCCGCGCCAACCTGCTCTACGATCCGAGCCACTTCGTGCTCCAGCAGCTCGATTATCTCGACTACATCGACATCTATCACGAGCGGATCAAAATGTTCCACGTCAAGGACGCCGAGTTCAACCCGACGGGCCGTCAGGGCGTTTATGGCGGGTTCCAGTCCTGGGTGGATCGGGCAGGGCGCTTCCGCTCGCTCGGCGATGGCCAGGTCGATTTTGCCGCCATCTTCTCCAAGCTGACCGCCTATGATTTCGCCGGCTGGGCCGTGCTCGAATGGGAATGCGCCCTCAAGCATCCCGAGGATGGCGCGCGCGAAGGCGCTGAGTTCATCGCCAGCCACATCATCCGCGTCACCGAAAAAGCCTTCGATGATTTCGCCGGTGCCGGTACGGATCGTGCAGCCAACCGCAAGATGCTCGGTCTCGACTAGAGGCTTCCGGCAAAAGCATGTCCTGGACCCGATCGGGGATGGACACCACTTTTGCGGTTCGGAAGCGCGACCGAAAAGATTAGGAGAATTTCAATGGCAGAAAACGGAAAACGCCCCATCCGCCTCGGCATGGTGGGCGGCGGCACGGGGGCCTTCATCGGCTATGTCCACCGTATCGCTTCACGTATCGATGGCGATTATCAACTGGTCGCCGGTGCGCTGTCCTCGCGCGCTGAAGTCGCCCGGGAAAGCGGCAAAAATCTCGGGCTGGCCGAGGATCGAATCTATACCGATTTCGCCGAGATGGCCCGCGCCGAAGCAGCGCGCGAGGACGGCATCGAGGCGGTCGCCATCGTCACGCCCAATCACATGCACTTCGCCCCGGCCAAGGCGTTTCTCGAAGCCGGCATCCACGTCATCTGCGACAAGCCGCTGACCTCTTCAATCGAAGACGCCCGTGCCCTGCAGAAGGTCCAGCCGAAAAACGGTGCCAAATTCCTTCTGACCCACAACTATACCGGCTACCCGCTGATCCGTCAGGCCCGTGCGCTTGTCGAATCCGGTGCCTTGGGGAAACTCCGCGTCGTCCAGGTCGAATATCCCCAGGATTGGCTGGCCGTTGAAGCGGGAGATGACAACAAGCAGGCCGCCTGGCGCACCGATCCCTCCAAATCCGGTGCCGGCGGTGCCATCGGCGATATCGGCACCCATGCCTATAATCTCGCCCGCTACGTCACGGGCCTGAAGACCTCTGCCGTCTCGGCCGATCTCGACGCCTTCGTGCCCGGTCGCCAGCTCGATGACAACGTCCACATCATGCTGCGCTTCGATGGTGGAGCCAAAGGCATGCTCTGGGCTTCCCAGGTGGCCGTCGGATGTGAAAACGGCCTCCAGCTTCGCGTCTATGGCGAAAAGGCCGGCATCGAATGGCGGCAGGACAATCCCAATTCCATGTGGTTCACCGAGTTCGGCAAACCCAAACAACTCCTCACCCGCGGCGGCGCCATCGATGGCTCTGCCGCCGGTGCCATGGGGGTCCGCATTCCGGCCGGCCACCCGGAAGGCTATCTGGAGGCTTTCGCCACGATCTACAGCCAGTTCGCCGCAATCATCCGCGGCGATGGAGCAGAGTTTGAGGGGCTGCTTCCGACCCTCGATGACGGTGTTGAAGGCATGGAATTCATCATGGCCGCGGTCAAATCCTCAAAGGACGACAGCCGCTGGACACCGCTGGGCTGATCCAACAAAAAGGGCGGCGCACCGCGCCGCCCCAAATCATCGAGCGCTACAGCGCAATTACATGCCTTCGTGCCAGACGGCCACGTCGCGGAGCGTGACGTCGAGCCCGTCAATCATGCCAACTTCGCTCGCCGCACCCGATTCCAGATCGACCGTATAAAGGGTCATGTTGGCAACCAGATAAGCCGTGTTCATGTCGATCTCTTCGGCGAAGATATCGAAAGCGATCGCATCGGCATCGTCGATCCCCAGCATGCCGCGGGTCTCCAGCGTGCCGTCATTGGGAGCGGTCTGCTGCAGCAGCGCCAGCATCGACCATTCGATGTCATACATCGCCGTCGCTTCGGGCGAGCCGATCGAGTTGATGTAAGCGGTCGCAACCACGGTGAAATCGGCATCGGCGTTTGCGTCGCCCTCGGCAAACTGCAGGCTGCCATCGACAATGGTTTCACCCGTGTCGACGTTGATGCGCAGATTGGTTCCGTCCGAACCCATGAAACGCAGGCGGTCGGCCATCGGGTTGAAATCGACCATGGCGTAGTCGCCGCCGATGGTTTCGGTGATGGTCGACACCACGGTGGCTTCGCCGGTCGCGGGGTCGATCGTCACGATGTTATAGTCGGAATCAACGCCATAGAGCATGTTGTCGGCCGGGCGCTGGTCGATGCCGAACAGGCTGTCGACGCCGGTCACTTCCATCATGCCTTCGACCATGAGCGTTTCGGTATCGAACATGACGAGCGTCTTGTCACCGGCAAGGCCGACGGCCGGCTGGGCCAGCGCGGCGCCGGTCAGCGCGAAAAAGCTGGTGCCGATAAGAGCGGCGCGGGTAAGAGTGCGATGGGACATTGCGTTTCTCCTGATTTTTCAATCTGTTTGCTCCCCGAAGTCCGCGGAGCGCGTGATGGTCACACTGGCTCTACCCGCCAGTCGCCAATCCGGATGCACCGGCGCGATGACTTTTTTGTTTTTTTGCATCTGAAGCGGTTTGTCGTGTGTAGAGTGTCCGGAAAGGTGATGCCGAGGTGTGGGGAGCGATGAACGAGCAGGGCGCGGCGGCACAGGTGAATTCATTGGTTATCGAGATTGCCAAAGGCGAGAGATCCGCCCTTGAAGCCCTGTTTCGTATTGAAGCCGGGCGGCTGCTTGCCGTGGCCCGCCGCATCGTGCGCCGCTCAGATCTGGCCGAGGAAGTCGTGCAGGATGCGTTCGTGGCCATCTGGCAGCGCTCGGGCCAGTACGATCCCAAATATGGCGAGGCGCGCGGCTGGATCACCCGCATCGTGCGCAACCGGGCGCTCAACCTTTTGCGCGATGCCGGGCGCGTCGATCACGTCGATAGCCAGACCCTCGAAGCCATGGGCGACAGAACCGGCGATGCCAGCAACGCCTACGAGTTGCTGCCCGAGCGGCACGCGCTCAAAGGGTGCCTGAAACAACTCGACGCAAAAAAGCGCACTGCAATTCTCCTGTGCTACGTCACCGGCCTCACCCACGGTGAAGTCGCCGCCAAGCTCGATGCGCCACTGGGCACGGTCAAGGCCTGGATCAGGCGCGGCATGAGCGCCTTGCAGGAGTGTCTGGGATGACGGCACCATCTGAAACCAACCACATGATCGCCCAATATGTGCTGGGACTGCTCGAAGGCGACGAGCAGGCGCGGTTTGAGGCGCGCCTCGCCCGCGAACCCGAACTGGCGCGCCAGGTCGCCGCGCTGCAGAATAATTTTGACGCCCTCGACTCAACGGTAACGCCCGAGGCTGTGTCGGCCGATCTCTGGTCAAAAATCGAATCCGCGATCGACACAGCGCCCAAGGCGCCGCCTGCGGCCAACACCAATCGCCCTTCGCAAGCCTTTAGCCTTCCGCGCTGGGCCGGCATGGCGGCCGCCATCGTTCTGTCGCTGGGGGTAGGGTATTTCGGCGGTCAGTCGCTCGGCCCGACACCGCAGGCCCCCCTCGTCGTGGCCGTTCTTGTCGGAGACGACATGGAGCCCGGCGCCATCATCGAGGCTTTCGCAGACGACAGTGTCCGCATCGTGCCGCTTGAAGCTCTCGTCGCGCCCGCCGGGTCGACCCTTGAAGTCTGGACCTTGCCCGACCCTCAGACCGGCCCGGTCTCACTGGGCACCTTCCGCGAGGCGAGCGATCTGGTGCTGGGCGGCCCCAATCTGCCCGCGCCCCAGCCCGATCAGCTTTATGAAATCACGCTCGAGCCGGCAGGCGGCTCGCCCACCGGCCGCCCGACCGGACCGATTCTGCTCAAGGGTTTCGCCCGCGCACCGGTGATTTAGAGCGTGTCCAGCAAAAGTGGAAACGGTTTTGCGGTTCGGACACGCGACAA
>NZ_CAXAXY010000110.1:0-9115 GCF_963972885.1 uncultured Pelagibacterium sp.
ATGCAATTGTACCTATTGCTTCAAGACCGGCTATCGCAAAGCCTTCGTCTATGGCGATTCGGTCATCGTGACCGAGGGTGAAGCCCGTATCGGCCACTACGCTGCCGACCCGTCCTCATGGCCACAGGGCACCATTGATCACATGTTCTGCACGAAATGCGGCACGCAGGTTTTCTCGCGCGGCTATCTCGAATTCGAGCCCTTCAACGGCTGGTTCCACGCCGTCAACGTCTCGACTCTCGACGATGTGACGCCCGAAGAACTCGATGCCACCCCGATCCTCTACGAGGACGGCCTGCACGACCGGCAAATGCAGGCGCCTTCAGTCACAGCTTATCTCTAGGGCGGGACTTAAAGCGGCGACCGCCCCTCGGGCAAAACGCGATGCGGTGGCGTGTGGCCGTCGAGAAAGGTGCGGATATTGACGATCACCGTCTCGCCCATCTCGATCCGCGCTTCGAGCGTTGCCGAGCCCATATGCGGGGTCAGCATCACCTTGTCGGCCCGCGCCAATTCGAGCAGCTTGGGGTTCACCCCCCTCTTGTGCTCGAAAACATCCAGCGCCGCACCCGAAAGGTGCCCTGAAGCCACAAGATCGGCCAGCGCGTCCTCGTCCACCAGTTCGGGACGGGAAATGTTGACCACGAACGCCCCGGGCTTGAGCCGTTTCATCCGGTCCGCTGAAAGGATGTCGACGGTATCGCGCGTATGGGGCGTGTGCAGCGAAATGATATCGACATGCTCGACCATCTCGTCGAGCGAGGCCCAATAGGTCGCCCACAGCGATTCCTCGATCTGGGGGGCTTTTCGAGTCCGCCCGCAATAATGGATGGAAAGTCCGAACGCCCTCGACCGCCGTGCCACCGCGGTGCCGATCCGACCCAGCCCCACGATCCCCAGCGCCTTGCCGCCCAGCCGCCGGCCCAGCATCCAGGTTGGCGACCAGCCCGGCCATGTCCCGTCCTTGAGCAGCACCCGAGCGCCCTCGGTCACCCGGCGCGGCACGCACAGCATCAGCGCCATCGCCATGTCGGCGGTGTCCTCGGTCAGAACCGAGGGCGTGTTGGTTACGGTTACTCCCGCCGCATGGGCCGCTTCGATGTTGATGTTGTCGAATCCGTTGCCGAACTGGGCGATCAGTTTGACGCCCGCAGGCATCTGGGCGATGAAATCCGAATCGATGCGGTCGGTGATCGATGAGACCAGAACCTCGGCCCCCTTGAGCGCGCTCAGCAGAGCCGTCGAATCGAGTGGAGCGTCGCTCTGGTTGAATGTGACGTCGAACAGCGCCGCCATGCGCGCCTCGACCGGCTCGGGCAGGCGGCGGGAAACGACGATTTTGGCCCGGTCCCGGGTCACACGATCACCATTATTGCAGACTAGCTCCGGCACCGGTTCTCTATGATTTTCAGCGCGCATTAAGATCGCGCGATTACTGTTAGGGAAAAAGCGCCGTGCTGCAAAGTCCTGCCGCGCACGCCGGCGCAGCGTTCAGCCTGTTCAATGAGTAAAATCGTGCGCCCTTTCATCTCCCTTCGCCTGCTTTTGGTGTTGGCTCTGGCCCTTGGCACCCCGGCGTTGTCGGTCACCCCGCTCCTCGCCCAGAATGCGCAGGTTGGCGCCTCCAGCGGCCTGCCCATCCCGCGCTTTGTTTCCATGCGCAACGCCCCCACCAATGTCCGCGTCGGGCCGGGCACCAATTATGATATTGCCTTTACCTTTCTGCGCCCCGGGGTTCCCGTCGAAATCACGGCCGAATTCGACACATGGCGCCGCATTCGCGATGTGGAGGGCGATGAGGGCTGGGTTCACCAGAACCTGGTTGTCGGCGACAGGACGGCCCTCGTCGCTCCCTGGCAGGCTGAAGGTCCAATTGCCCTGCGCGTATCCGCCAGCCCCGAATCGGCCATCCGCGCCTGGCTTTCTCCAAAAATGCTGGTCTCGGTGCGCACCTGTACCGGCACGGCCTGCGAAATCCGCCTCAGCCACACCGGCCCCGATGGCCGCACGAGCTCATATCAGGGTTTTGTCGCCCAGCAGACGCTCTGGGGTGTCTATGAAGGCGAAGTCTTCGACTGAGACAATTGTGGGGGGCCGGAGCCCAACCACCTCATGCCCACAGACCCTATTGGGTGCGCTTGACCCGAACGATCACATCCACATGGGTCACTTTCATGCCCTCTGGCGCATCGGGAATGCCGGCGATCTTGATCGAATCGGACGGAATGTCCTCGATCCGCTGCTCATCCTCGATAAAGAAGTGATGGTGGTCGGTTGTGTCGGTATCGAAATAAGACCGCGCCGCATCCACTGAAATCTCGCGCAACAGCCCGGCCTGCCGGAACTGGTGCAGCGAATTGTAGATCGTGGCCAGCGAAACCGAAACGCCCGCGCCCTCGGCCTCCGAATGGAGCTGCTCGGCGTTGACGTGCCGGTGCGGACCGGAAAACAGAAGCTCGGCCAGCGCGAGCCGCTGGCGGGTGGGCCGCAGCCCGGCCATGCGCAGCACGGCCATAAGGCAGGGGCCGCGTGAGGGATGCGCCTCGGCCCTAATCGTTGCAGTCATTGGCTCTTTTAGCGTTTGGAATTGCCATTGTTGGGCCGGACTATACCGGTCGGGGCACCCCGACACAAGAACGCTCCCGGCTTGCCGCTTTCATGCCAGCGGCACCGATCTTCAAACCGTTGAAAACAAAGAATATATTGAAAAATTCCTTGCCCCGGGAACGTCGGCTGCGGGCTCGGTGTTATCCACCGCCACCACTTGAAAGTGATGGCGCCGGCCCGGTTCTGATTGCCAAGGGTCAGCCAAGGGGTCTAGACTCCACAGTGCCCGTCAGAGCTTGGGTGCAGATGAGGTTGGCTCCCGTGCCGGGCATCCGAAACCAGACCAAGAGGCCATCATGAGCTTGCGCGTATCTGGCAAAAACATGGACGTGGGAGAAACGCTCCGCGGCACCGCCACCGATCGGATCGATGCCGTGGTCGGCAAATATTTCGATGGAGGATATGACGGTCATCTGACCCTCGAGCCCGAAGGCATCGGGTTCAAGGCCGATTGCATGATTCATCTCGATACCGGCGTCGTCCTGCAGGCGACGGCCTCTGCCAACGATGCCATAGCGGCCTATGAGGATATGGCCACCCACATCGAAAAGCGCCTGCGGCGCTACAAGCGCAAGCTCAAGAACCACAGGCGCAGCGCCAACGGCAACGGGGCAGGCGATGGCTACTCGGCCTATGTGCTGGCCGCGCCCGATGACGATATCGAACTCGACGAGGATTTCGCACCCCCCGTCATCGCCGAGGCGACCTCCAATCTGCGCACCATGAGCGTGGGCGAGGCCGTCATGGAGCTCGATCTGTCACAGTCCGATGTAATTGTCTTCCGGCACGCTGGACATGGGGGCATGAATGTGGTTTACCGCCGGGCCGACGGGAACATTGGATGGATCGATCCGGCCTTGTCGCAAACATGACGCGCATTGGCGCGTTTCCGGCAAAGGGTGCATGCCGCCCTTTCGGTCCGGAAGCGCGCCGGACACACCGCCCGCCGACCATTGTATAGGACGATGGAAAAGGCGTGGGCTTGAGACGAGATTGTCAGCGGTCATAAAGAGAAACGTCACCCAAAAGGTTTGTTAAATGGAACTTGCTGACATCCTGTCGCAGGATTCGATCATTGCCTGCGCTAAGGTCGCGAGCAAACGCCAGCTCCTCCAACTTCTGGCTGATCGTGCGTCTGAACTTGTCGGTATCGATTCGCAGGTGATCTTCGAGACCCTGCAGAACCGCGAACAGCTGGGATCGACCGGCCTGGGCAATGGCATCGCCATCCCCCACGGCAAGATCAAGGGCCTGCCCTGCGTCACGGCGGTCTTCGCCCGCCTTGCCCAACCCATCGATTTCGATGCGGTCGACGATCAGCCTGTGGATCTTGTCATGATGCTCCTGGCCCCCGAAGGCTCGGGCGCCGATCATCTCAAGGCCCTCAGTCGCGTCGCGCGCCTGTTGCGTGCCGATGGTGTGGTCGACCGCCTCCGCGCCACCAAGGACGGAACCAAGTTGCGCGATATTCTCACCACGCCGTCCGAAGCCATCAACGCGGCCTGATCTCCGCGCTTTGGCACGTGATACCAATAAGGCCGCCCTTTGGGGCGGCCTTTCGATTTCGGTGTGAGGCATCTGCCGCCCTGGAGTTTGTCCAGCAAAACCGCTTCCACCTTTGCTGGACAAGCTCTAGTAGCCGTAGAGCATGTATTCAGGCAGCGGCACCGTTCCCTCTTCGATCACCGGCTCTATGGCCCGGCATTCCGGCTCGCGCGCCAGCGTATCGGCCATCTTGCGCGCCGTCTCATTGGCGCCCGGATTGCCGGTTGCCACCACATAACCCACGATGCACCCCTGCCAGGCTTCGATCAGCCCCACCTTCTGGACGAGCAGCACCTCGATGGGCGCGTCCCGCTCGGGCGCGGCCACGAACCAGCGCTGTATGGTGGCCAACGGGATCTGCCGCTCCCCCTCGCTCAACACCCGCCATTCGATCACATCGTGCGGCGTGCCCGTATCGACAAAGCTTGCCCAGCGCGAGACCAGCTCGCCCTGCGGGGGAAACCCGAAATAAAGGCTGTGATTGTCCCCCATTGTCTGGAGCAACACAGGATAGCCGCCATAACCGGGGCAAACCGCCTGCCGCGGTATTCCCGTGTCCGCCTCGCCCGGCGCAAACATGACGCACCGGGTTGCGTCGAAATCGGTATAGACGCTCTCGATGGTCTGGGCCGACGCCCCGGCCATGCCCAAAAGCATAGCCATCACCGCAAGTCCAATCCGCTTCATGGCTCCCTCCACAGCGCTTCTCGAGCATGGATAACAGTTTTCAGGCACAAAAGCCCGACCGACCTGCGTGATACCAAAAAGGGCCATCCCATGCGGGACGGCCCTTTTTCGTTTAGCGCTTCCAGCTGTCGTTATAGAATACGACGCGGTAGCCGTCGGGATCCTCAAACGTCACGCCTTCGGCGTCCCACCATGGGTTGAAGGATTTGACCGGCGCATAGCCCGCAGCTTCCATGCGGTCGCGCGCCTGCTCGTAGGCGGTTTCGTCTGGCAGGTAAAAGACCAGCAGATTGTCCTCGGTCGGCGCGCGTCCGGCCCTATGGCCATGCGCGCGGGTAAATTCGAGGTGATAGGGCGCGCCAGACCCGCCCAGGATTATGCCATCGAATCCGTTATGTCCCTCGAAACGGGACAAAAGTTCAAATCCCATCCCGTCGCGATAGAAATGCAGGAGCGCGTCGATGTTGTCGGTTGGGCGGGCGACACGCAGCACCGGCGCGCTCTTGGCAGGCTCATTCATGGCTAATGCAATGTCGCCAACTGCACCTCGTGGCCGTCGATCCAGTCCATGATCGCTTCTTCGGTGTCGGCGATCAGAACGGGAGCGCCGTCGGCACTCATGAGCAATTCCAGGCGTTGTTCGGCAGGCGCCATGGCGGCCTGGGGGATAAACTCGGCCAGTTCGCCCGCGTCCATCTGCTTGCGGAACACGATGTCCCCGGCGCCCAGTGCTGCGAACTGTGCGGCGGTCAGCGTCTTGAGCGGTTCGGCCTCGACACCCAGATGGGCGTCAGTGAACGCTGTCTTTTCAATGGGCTTGTTCATAACGCATACCTCTCTACTCGACCGAACGGATCTCGATACGGCGGGTCACGGTCTCGGTGACGGGCCGGTATACGGTGATAACGAGGAGGCCGTCTTTCAGTTCGGCACCCTCTATCCTCATGCCGTCGGCAAGCAGGAAAGTGCGCTGAAACTGCCGTGCGGCGATGCCGCGATGCAGATATTGGCGCGCACCGTCTTCAGTCTGCCGGCCCCGCACGATCAGCTGATTATCCTCTCCAATCACTTCCAGATCGTTACGAGAAAATCCGGCGACCGCAATGGCGATCGAATAGGTTTCATCCCCGGCTTCGGCGGTCATCCGCTCGATATTGTAGGGAGGATAGCCTTCGGAGGCCCGTGCAAGCCGGTCGAAACGCTCTTCGAACGCATCAAAGCCCAGAAGAAAAGGGGCGGAAAACAGCGATACCCGTGTCATCGGTCGTTCATGTCCTTGATACCAAGCAACATCGCAACTTTGAACCTGCTTCAGGCTTCATCGTCGCTTGGCTATGATATGGGGCGTCGGACCTTGCGTTCAAGGTGGCCATCCTTCTATTGTCCGCGACTGCAAATTGGACTGGGATGGCAGCATGATGCGCGAGCAGTTGTTGTATTTGAGCGGACCGGCTCGCGCGATCGTGATGGCGATTGTCGCCGTTGTTTTTTCCTGTTCGCTTGGCCTTGTGGCCTATCTGCTGTGGATTCATCCCACTGGCAACGAGAACATCGTTGTGGCGAGCATATCGCTCGCCAACACTGCTGCAACCGCAATAGGCTTCCTCGTCGTCCTGCTCATGTCCCGCGTATCGGTTGATGTCGAGGGACTGAAAAAAAGCACCGACCGCTTCATGCTCGAGGAACTGCCCGACGCCTTCAAGGCCGTGGACTATGGCGTTCCACCCATCGGTACGGCCGAAGCGCCCTCGATTCAAAGCGCCAGCAATGTAAAAACCGCTTTCAGTTATGTGCGCGGTACCAGCATGGCGCGCTACGAGGTTGAAGCATTCGGTATGGTCCAACACGTTACGGTCATGCTCAATGTTCGGCGTATCGTCGTCGCCTATGCCTTCCCCCCGACCTACAGGATTGAAGATCAGGAGATCCGACAGGCCTTCGAATATGCCGAGAAAGGTGCGCAGCACGCCGGCTACCAGACGGAGTGGCGGATGATGGGCTCCGGGGAGCAGCGACACCTCGAATTCCGGGCGTTGGTGAATTTGCCCCAGGACTTCTTGACCCATTCGGCCGAACGGCTCTTCTGGAGCAACGACATGGCCATAATGACAAGGTCAGTGCTCAAATCACGCGAAACCTATGAAAGCGGGCCCTTGGTCACGGATGCCGAGCCTTCAGGTCGGGATGGACAGACCGAAGGTCCGATGGAGTGATCGGATCCGTCTCGGCCACGCACCCCATCGCCACGAGCGATTGGTGCATGGCGGTGTCGAGCGGCGTGCGCGGCTCGGCGCCGAGCAGTTCGACAAGCCGCGTGTTGTCCATCCGCATCGGATGGCGCCAGACCGCCGCGATATCGGCCGCCTCGCGCGCAAATCCCCCGAACGGTGCCAGAAGGTGCATCGCCCACCAGGGAAAGCGATAGACCGGCAGCTTGCGTCCCACCTGCCGCTCGATGGCCTCGATCATCACCGTCCCGCTCTCATCGTAAATACCCTCGAACTGCAGCCGCTCGAACGGGCGCAAGGCCTCAGGGCGCTCGAGCAGCAACGCGAAGGCCTGAGCGAGATCGGGCAGATACGCCCAGCTGTGCCCCGCACCGCGTGCGACATTGATGATGCGCCGCACCGGCTTACCGGCCGCCACCATGCCCTGGGCGAACCAGCTCGATCGGGCACCCGGCCCGAAAAAGTCCCCGGCCCGCAGAATAAGGCTTTCCACCTCAGGAGCCGCCCGCTCCAGCCGGGCCTCGAGCTCCGCACGGATACGGCCCTTGAAGCTTTTCGGGGTCTGCGGGCTTGTCTCGCTCAGCACCGGTGTGTGCGCAGGATCGAAATTATAGACAGTGCCCGGCAGCACCACCCGCGCCCCCACATCCCGCGCCGCGGCGATGGTGTTGTCGATCATCGGCAACACCAGCTCGCCCCAGTTTCTGTAACCCGGCGGGTTGACCGCGTGCACGATGGTCGAAACCCCTTGCGCCGCGCCGATCACATCCGCCCGGTTCATGGCATCGCCGGCCACCCAGTCGATTCCAGCCACCCCGCTGCGCCGCGCCACATCGAGGTTCCGCGCCAGCCCGCGCACCGTCCAGCCCTTGCCGATCAGGGCTGTGGCGATGGCGCCGCCCACCCCGCCCGTGGCCCCCAGAACCAATGCCGTCCTTTTTTCCGTATCCATGATCGAAATCCTTCGTCTGCGTTTGCGATGGACGAAAGATGGGCTCGGCAGGCCTAAAAATAAATTGGCAAAACTTGGAGTATCGCCTACAAAAAACTTATGAAGCAGACGATCAACTGGGACGACCAGCGCATCTTTCTTGCCGTGCTTGAGCAAGGCAGCCTTTCGGGTGCGGCGCGACGGCTTGGTCTGTCCCATCCCACGGTGCGCAGCCGCATCGAGGCGCTCGAGGCCGATCTGGGCACCGTACTGTTCACCCGCTCGATGACCGGGCTCACGCCCACCGAGGCGGCGGAAGCCCTGCGCGAACCCGCCCATGCCATGGCCATTGCATCGGATGTCTTTATGCGCCGTGCTTCGGCACCCTTCGGAGAAATCGCCGGCATCGTGCGGCTGAGCGTGCCCGAATTTATGGGAATCGAAGTCATTCCTGCGATGCTCGAGACCCTCAGGGTGTCGCACCCGGCCATTCGCATCGAGTTGTCATTGTCCAATCAGCGGGCCGATCTGTTGAGCCAGGAGGTCGATCTTGCCGTCCGCACCGTCGCGCCCGACCAGCAGGCGCTTCTGGCCCGCAAGGTCGCGACCATCCCTTTGGGCATGTTTGCCAGTCACGCCTATGTGGCGCGGCGCGGCCGGCCCGAAACGCTCGAGGATCTGGCCAACCATGACATGATCGGGCCCGACCGCGATCCGCTTGATCTTGAATTTGCCCGGCGCCTGGGGCTGACCTTTGCGCTCAACCGCATGGTGCTGCGCACCGACAGCCATCCCGCCCAGATCGCCGCCGCCCGGGCCGGCGTGGGCATCGCCGTGGCACAGGTCCCGCTGTGCGAGGCCGACCCGCGCCTTGTGCGCATCCTGCCCGATTACGCGCCAGTGCAAATGGGCACCTGGATCGTGACCCACGAAAACCTGGCCCGCGTACCCCGCGTCCGCGCCGCGTTCGATACGCTCGTTGCCGGTTTCCATGCAATGATGCGCAAGCCGTCATAGGCCCAACGCAACCAGTTCGCCCCTTTGCGCGTTATTGGAACGTCCTATTGGGGACGATCATTAACAATGCTGTTGTGGGGTTAAAATGGACGAAATGGGA
>NZ_CAXAXY010000111.1:0-8881 GCF_963972885.1 uncultured Pelagibacterium sp.
CTACGGACGGCACTCACTCCCCGGGTCAAGCCCGAGGATGACGATGGGGGTGGGGCGAGCGACCGTGATAGGGCCGGGAGTGGGTCAAGCCCGAGAACGACAATGAGTGGGGTAAGTGGTGGCGAAAGACTGCGGAGGGCGCTTGCCTGCTCGCAGTCGACAATAGCCGGTCAAGCGGCCTGGTCGGCGTTGAAATCCCGCGCGATATTGAGAAAATTCTGCAGGATGGCGTGCCCGTTTTCCGAGGAAATGCTTTCGGGATGGAACTGGACTCCATGCACCGGCAAGTCGCGATGCTGGAGCCCCATGATCTGCCCGTCATCGGATCGGGCCGTCACGGTCAGTTCGGCGGGCAGGGTATCGTCACGCACCACCAGCGAGTGATAGCGGGTGGCCTCGAACTGCTTGTTGAGCCCGCGAAACACGCCACGCCCGTCATGGGTGATGGTGGAAACCTTGCCGTGCATCGGATGCGGCGCGCGCACCACGTCGCCACCAAAGGCCTGACCCATTGATTGCAGCCCCAGACAAACCCCGAACAGGGGGATTTCGCCTGCGAAACGCGAGATCAGCGGCAGGCAGATTCCTGCTTCGTTGGGCGTACAGGGGCCAGGGGAAATGACGATAGCGTCGGGCGCCTTTTCGGCGACCTCATCGAGCGTGATCTTGTCGTTGCGCGCCACATCGACCTCGGCCCCCAACTCGCCGATATAATGGACGAGATTGTAGGTGAAGCTGTCGTAATTATCGATCATCAAGACGCGCATTTTTTACCCGCTACTGACCCACTTTGGCCTGGCCGGCATAGCGTAACGCTTCCTCGGCGGCGCTGAAAAGAGCCTTTGCCTTGTTCTCGCATTCGAGTTGCTCAAGTTCGGGCTTGGAATCGGCGACGATCCCGGCGCCGGCCTGCACATAGAGCTTGTTGTCTTTGAGGATTGCTGTGCGCAAGACGATGCACGTATCCATGCGCCCGTCAGCCCCGAAATAGCCCACGCACCCGGCGTAAACGCCACGCCGGGCCACTTCGAGCTCGTCGATGATTTCCATGGCGCGCACTTTTGGCGCACCCGAAACGGTGCCAGCGGGAAACCCGGCGGCCAGCGCATCGATATTGTCGTATTTGGGATCGAGCTTACCCACCACATTGGAAACGATGTGCATGACGTGGGAATAGTATTCGAGGAAATATTTGTCGGTGACCTTCACCGTCCCGATCTGCGACACGCGCCCCACATCGTTGCGGCCCAGATCGAGCAGCATCAGATGTTCGGACAATTCCTTGGGATCGGCCAGCAACTCCTCGGCCATCTCCTTGTCCTGTTCGGGTGTCGCGCCGCGTTTGCGCGTTCCGGCAATCGGGCGGATCGTGACTTCGCCCTCATCGACGCGGACGAGGATTTCAGGGCTCGATCCCGCCACGGCGAAGTCGCCGAAATCGAGGAAATACATATAGGGCGAGGGGTTGGTACGCCGCAGCGCGCGATAAAGCGCCGTGGGCGGCAAAGTGAAATCGGCGGAAAACCGTTGGCTGAGCACCACCTGGAAGATATCGCCCGCCGCGATATAATCCTGCGCCGTGCGAACCATCGCAAAGTAATCATCGCGCGAGGTGTTCGAGCTGATCTCGATCTTTGCCAGATCGGGAATTTCGCTCATGCGGGGCAGGGGCTTTTCCAGCCGCACGATCGCATCCTCGATCCGCTCATTGGCCGCTTCGAACGCCTGGCGGGCCGTGACGCCCTCGCGGGGATAGACCGGTGCGGTCAGAAACAATTCATCCTTGAGCGTGTCGAATACGGCAAGCAACGAGGGCCGCATCATAATCGCGTCCGGCACCCCGATCGAATCGGGATTGGTGTCGGGCAGCTCTTCCATGAACCGCACCATGTCGTAACCTAAATACCCGAACACGCCTGCCGAGTTGGCGGGCAACGCGTTAGGCATATCGATCTGGCTCTCGGCGATCAGCGCCCTCAGGGCGTCGAGGGGACGTTCACCGAGCGCACGATAGCCATCGGGGGCCGTTTGTGCAGAGCGGTTGATCTCAGCCACGCCATCGCGAACCCGCCACAACAGGTCGGGATCGAGCCCGATGATCGAGTAACGCCCGCGCACAGCACCCCCTTCGACCGATTCGAGAAGGAAGCTGTAGCGCCGCCCTTCGGCCAATTTCAGATAGGTACCGATCGGCGTTTCAAGGTCGGCCACGATGCGCTTGTAGAGAACCTGTCCCTTGCCCGCATCATAGATTTCCGTAAAGGAAACAGAGTCATAGCCGTCAGGCATGGCCAACCTATTCGAGCCCGATCACGCGATTGAGGGCTTCCTCATTGATCCTGATCCCAACGTCGGACCGGAGTCCTTCGACAAAATTGGCAAAGATCAGATCGGGGAAATCCACTTCCAGGGCCTCGGCAACCTGGGACGGAGCATCCTCCGCGGCCGGCGTCACATCGGTCACCTGGAATACAACGACATCGCCGTCCTGGGTCGAGACGTAATCGGCATACCCCTCACCGCCCTGGAACGCCGCCTGAGCCACGTCGGGGTCGACCGCAGCACCGGCCGTGTTGCGCGAAAAAGGTGCGGAACTCTGGGGAATCTGGCCCTGGTCGGCGGCGACCGTGAAGATGTCGCTGCCGCCATCGATTGCGGCCACGATATCATCTGCAGTGCGCGTCATTTCCATATCGGTCTGCAGATCCTGCCAGGCGGCGATCGCCTCATCCCGCACCTCGTCGAGCGTCTGGTCGCGCGCTGGCTGAACCTCGGAAAGCTCGAAGAAAACGGTGCGGTTCGAACCGAGGCTGATGGCCGGGGTCACGCGCGCATCGGGCGAGGCGGCAAACACCGCATTCGTGATCGTCTGGGTCGAACCTTGCGGAAGCGTCGCGATATCGGCCAATTGCGCCCCGTCCGCTGTCAGGTCCAGATCGTGGATCTCGAGCCCATACTGTTCGGCAACCTCGGAGATCGGTTGGAAAGCTGCCCGGGCTTCTTCGATTTCGTCGTAAACGTCAAAGAGCATATCCTGCGCCTTGCGCGCCGCAACCGACTGCTCGACCTGATCGCGCACGACCTCAAGCGGCTGCTGTCCGCCGTCCTCGATCGCACTCACCCAGATGACGCGATAACCATTGCTGCCTTCGAGGACGACATATCCGTTCTGCTCGAGCCCGAACGCGGCCTGCGCCAGATTGGCATCGGTGATCTGACTTTCCGCCAGCGTGCCGAGCGAGGCGACCTCGGTCTGCAAACCCGCTTCCGACACCACGCTCGCAAAGCTCGCGCCGCTTTCGGCTCCGTCGATAAACGGCTGCGCGGCTTCGGCATCAGGCAGAACCAACTGGCTGATTGTCCGGCGTTCGGGCGCAATGAATTGCCCGGAAATCCGGTCGTACTCGGCGGCAATTTCCTCCTCGGTGACCTCGATGCCCTGCGCCAGCGCATCGACTGTCAGGGGCAAAAGGCTTACCGACCGGGTTTCAACGGTGCGGAACCGGGCCTGGTTTTCCGCAAAGAACTGCTGCAATTGCTCGTCGCTAGGCTCTTCGGTCACCGAAAAAAGCACGGGATTGAGTTCGACATACTCGATGGTGCGCTGGTCGCCGTCATAGGACCGCGCAATATCGAGCGCGACCTGGGGAACGTCGGCGCCGGCGAAAATCGTTCCGATCTGCTCACGCGCCGCCGCGCGCCGCTGGAGGTTGAGATATTCGGTTTCGGTGTAGCCGGACTGGCGCAGCATGGAGACAAATTCGCTCGCGTCAAACAGGCCCAGCGCGCCGGCAAAGTTGGGATCCTGCCGCACAAGTTCCGCCAGCTTGGCATCCGAGGCGCCAAGCCCCAGATCGCTGGCCAGGATTTCGATCGATGCGTCATTGGCCAGCCGCGCGATGGCGGAATTGGGAATGCCGAAACTGACCGCCTGCTGAGCGCTCGGAGCCATACCGGTCTGCGCGGCGAACTGGTTGACCTGGCTGCGATAGACCCGGTCGAAATCGCGTACCGAAATGTTCTGGTCCCCGACCCGGGCCACCGTATTGGCGTTGAGGTCGAGAAAGACACTCGGAATGCCGAAACCGGCGACCGCGATGATCAGAACACCCAGGAAGACTTTGGCGACCCAGCTGCGGCCGAAATTGCGAAGATTATCGAGCATTTAGTACCGATCGGTTGAGGGCGGACTCTAGCCTATTGTCGTAGGTTCACCCTATGGCATTCCAAGCGCGCGCATAATAGACAGGGTGTATCGGGCCCTGCAAGCCGCACGCAGGACGCCCGGTTAAGCCATTCTCCGTGTGCGTGCAAGGTGTTGTTGGGGTAGGGGATGCAGGAGCGATTGCGGCCACTGATTGCCGGGAACTGGAAGATGAACGGAACAAGCGCAGCGCTCGAGCAGATCGCCCGGCTCAAGACCCTTCTCGGTGAAGCCGGAAATATCGACAGTGACGTTCTTGTTTGTCCGCCAGCCACCCTTTTGGAACGTGCATCCCAGAGAGCCCAGGGCAGTACGCTCCGCATCGGTGGTCAGGACTGTCATGCAAACCCGAGTGGCGCCCATACCGGCGACGTCAGCGCCTCCATGCTGCTCGACGCCGGCGCCTCTTACGTTATCGTGGGCCATTCCGAGCGCCGCGCCGACCATGGCGAAACCAGCGAAACCGTCAGGGCAAAGGCTGCGGCCGCACTTGCCGCCGGACTTGTCCCGATCATTTGTGTCGGTGAGACCGAGGCCGAGCGCCTGGCAGGAACCGCGAATCAGGTGGTTGGCGAACAGGTCAAGTTTTCGCTGCCCGAAACCTTCGGCGAAACGCCGATCATCGTGGCCTATGAGCCCGTCTGGGCCATCGGCACCGGGCGGACACCCACGATTGACGATATCGCCCAGATGCATGCCCATATGCGCCAGCTCCTGGTCGCACGGTTCGGCAAGACCGGCGAAGCGGCCCTGCTGCTCTATGGCGGCTCGGTAAAGCCTTCCAACGCGGAAGAAATCCTGCGCACACCCAACGTCAACGGCGCACTGGTCGGCGGCGCGAGCCTTCTCGCCGACGACTTCTTTTCAATCATCGTCGCGGCCTGAAATGTGAACGGGAAACTGTCGCTCCGGAGGGCTGGCCAATGCCGATCTTTGCGTGTAGAACGCCCGCCAACGCGATGCCTGTGCAGAACCTTGCTTGCCGGCCGGACGGTCGGGGCAGGGCTTGAGCCGTTAAGCCTTCCCAGGCGAACACGAACCACGCGCATCTAAGAGATATTGCGTTGCCGGGATTCGCTTCCCATATGTCCCGGCTTGAGCGCGAGAGCATTTGAAGGACGAACCGTTAAATGGCCACAGTACTTATTGTCGCCTATCTGTTGATCGTGATCGCCATGATCGTGGTGATCCTGCTCCAGCGCTCCGAAGGCGGTGGCCTTGGGATGGGCGGCGGAGGCGGCGGCAATTTCATGTCCTCGCGCGGTTCGGCAAATCTTCTTACCCGGACCACTGCCATACTGGGTACGCTGTTCATGGTCACGGCCATTGGCCTCACCATCATCAGCCAGACCGATCGCAGCTCGACCTCGATCCTCGATCAGGCCGCGCAGAATCCAGACGGCACGCCAGCGACGGTGCTGGATGCTCTGGACGCCATGGGCACCGAAAACGACGATCTTGCCGTTCCCGCGCAGCCCGCCGCGACCAATGACGATCTGCTCGTGCCGGCGGCGCCCGACGAAGCGGCCCCGGCGGCTGAAGAACCTGCTGCCGAGCAACCCGAAGTGGTCGATCCCGGCGCGTCGATGATGTCGACAATGCCCGAGGAGCCCGCCGCCCAGGAGGCGCCGGCGCAGGAAACGGCGCCAAACTAGCGACGCCGGAATATGGTACGAAGAACGGGGATGGAAACATCCCCTTCTTTTTTGTGTGGGCGCGATCATTTTCGCGCTTCGAATCGAACGCGGCTTATGTAAGGTAAAACTCCATGGCTCGGTACGTTTTCATCACCGGTGGCGTGGTCTCCTCGCTCGGAAAAGGTCTTGCTTCGGCGGCGCTTGGCGCCGTGCTGCAGGCGCGTGGATACAAGGTTCGGCTGCGCAAGCTCGATCCTTATCTCAATGTCGATCCGGGCACGATGTCGCCCTATCAGCACGGCGAAGTTTTCGTGACCGACGACGGCGCGGAAACCGACCTCGATCTGGGCCATTACGAGCGCTTTACAGGCCGCTCTGCCAACCAGAAAGACAATGTGACCACCGGCCGGATCTATTCCGACATCCTGACCAAGGAACGCCGCGGTGATTATCTCGGCGCCACCGTACAGGTGATCCCCCACGTCACCGACGAGATCAAATCCTTTGTCACCTCCGACAATGACGATTTCGATTTCGTTTTGTGCGAGATCGGCGGCACGGTTGGCGATATCGAAGCCATGCCGTTTCTCGAAGCCATTCGCCAGCTCGGCAATGAACTGCCGCGCGGCGATGCGGTGTTCGTGCATCTGACCCTGATGCCATTCATCCCCAGCGCCGGCGAACTCAAGACCAAACCGACCCAGCACTCGGTCAAGGAACTGCGCTCGATCGGCATTCAGCCTGACATTCTGCTGATCCGCTGCGACCGGCCGATTCCGGAAGGCGAAAAGCGCAAGCTTTCCCTGTTCTGCAACGTGCGGCCCTCGGCAGTCATTCAGGCGCTCGATGTCGCCTCGATCTACGACGTGCCGATTGCCTACCACGAGGAAGGACTGGACGACGAAGTGCTGGCCGCCTTCGGGATAAAGGACGCTCCTGCACCCGAACTCGATGGCTGGCGCGAGATTTCGCGCCGCGTCCACGAGCCCGAGGGCACGGTCAATATCGCCATCGTGGGCAAATATACAGGGCTCAAGGATGCCTATAAGTCGCTGTCCGAGGCCCTGGCGCATGGCGGCATCGCCAACAACGTCAAGGTCAACCTCGAATGGATCGATTCCGAGGTGTTCGAGCGCGACGATCCGGCGCCTTACCTTGAAGGTATCCACGGCATTCTCGTGCCTGGCGGTTTTGGCGAGCGCGGCTCGGAAGGCAAGATCAATGCGGCGCGGTTCGCCCGTATCCGCGACGTTCCCTATTTCGGAATCTGTTTCGGCATGCAGATGGCCTGCATCGAAGCCGCCCGCAACACAGCCCACATCCCCAAAGCCTCTTCGACCGAATTCGGTCCGACCAGGGAAGCTGTCGTGGGGCTGATGACCGAATGGGTCAAGGACAATGAAAAGCGTGCCGGTTCGGACAAGGATCTGGGTGGCACCATGCGCCTTGGCGCCTATCCCGCCCAGCTCGTGCGCGGCAGCCGGGTGGCAGACATCTACGGCACCAACCGGATTTCCGAGCGCCATCGGCACCGCTACGAAGTCAACATGACCTACCGCAAGGTGCTGGAGGCCAATGGGCTTTTGTTCTCGGGTCTTTCGCCGGACGGGATGCTGCCCGAAATCGTCGAGCGCACGGATCACCCCTGGTTCATCGGGGTCCAGTACCATCCCGAACTCAAATCCCGCCCGTTCGAGCCGCACCCCTTGTTCCGCTCGTTCATTGCGGCCGCGGTCGAACAGAGCCGTCTGGTTTAGGGCAGGGAGCCGGGTAATGGCCGAGATCGTCAATCTCCGTCAGGCCCGCAAGAACAAGCTGCGCGCTGAAAAAGAGCGCGCAGCGGATGCCAATCGCGCCAAATTCGGCCGCGGCAAGGCCGAACGCCAGGCGGCCGAGAAACAGGCTGGCCGCGACGCGAAACATCTCGATCTTCACAAACGTCAATCCCAAGACGACCAGTAGGAACCCGATCCGTTCAGGGGCGTTGTGCACGCTCATAACAAAAGACCCCAAAACGGAGGTTGCTCATGCCTACTGCATCCGGACACACAACCGCCATCCGCGCCACGCGCGCTGTTGGCACCGATGTCTATAATCTCGATGGAAAGAAGATTGGCACGGTCGAAGACATCGTTCTCGACAAGACCGACAATTCCATAATGTTTGCCGTTGTCGGTTTCGGCGGTTTCCTTGGAATGGGCGAGAAGTTTCACGCTCTTCCCTGGGCAACGCTCGATTACGATCAGGACCAGGAGGGCTATGTCGTGCCCTTCACCCGCGACGAGCTTGAAGCAGGTCCAGCCGACACCATCACCGAGTTGACCAAGGATGACGGGCTTCATGCCCGCCAGGAAGCCTATTCCTATTACAAGGTCGATCCATACTGGCATTAGCCGCAAGTAATATAAGCAATGGCCCATGCGGCCCGATGCTCTGTCATCGGGCCGTATTATTTTTGCGCCAAGCCCTTCCTAAGCCGGGCCGCCTTTATTAGAAGGGCTGCAACCGGCATTCCCCATGAAACGAAGGGCGCTTCTATGTCTGCAATTGTTGACGTCATTGGCCGTCAGATATTTGACAGCCGCGGCAATCCGACCGTCGAAGTCGACGTGGTTCTCGATGACGGCAGCTTTGGCCGTGCCGCGGTGCCCTCGGGCGCTTCCACCGGCGCGCATGAAGCTGTCGAGCTGCGCGATGGCGGCGAAGCCTATCTGGGCAAGGGCGTGCTGAACGCCGTCGATAACGTCAACACCCTGATCGCCAGCGAGATCGAGGGCCTCGACGCCCTCGACCAGATCGCCCTCGATCAGGCGATGATCGACCTTGACGGCACACCGAACAAGGCCAGGCTCGGCGCCAACGCCATTCTCGGCGTATCGCTGGCCGTGGCCCGCGCCGCTGCCGAATCCAGCGCGCTTCCGCTTTGGCGTTATGTCGGCGGCCCGAATGCTCGTCTTTTGCCAGTGCCGATGATGAACATCATCAATGGCGGCGAACATGCCGACAACCCGATCGACATCCAGGAATTCATGATCATGCC
>NZ_CAXAXY010000112.1:0-8881 GCF_963972885.1 uncultured Pelagibacterium sp.
TCCCCGCCACTATAGCCGACCCGCGTATCGATGACGCCGGGCATCTTGCGGATCAGATCCTGCATGCCCCAGAAGCATCCACCGGCTAAAATTGCATGTTCAGTCATCTATCCCTCCACCTGATCGAGATATGAGCCATAGCCTTGCGCTTCCATGTCCTGCTTGGGAACGAAGCGGAGCGAGGCCGAGTTGATGCAGTAGCGCAACCCACCGCTCTCGGCGGGTCCATCGGGAAAGACGTGACCGAGATGGCTGTCGCCATGGCTTGAACGCACTTCGATCCGTGTCATCCCGTGGCTGTCGTCGCGCAGCTCGGCGACATTGTCTGTGACGATAGGTTTGGTAAAGGCAGGCCAGCCGCAACCGGAATTATACTTGGCCGCCGACGAGAAAAGCGGTTCGCCCGATACGATATCGACATAGATTCCGGGCTCGAAATGCTCGTCATATTCGCCGGTGAAAGGCCGTTCCGTCCCGTTTTCCTGCGTTACCCGAAACTGCTCGGTCGTCAGCCGCTCGACGGCTTCTCTTGTTTTGCCGTAGGTCAACGATGTGTCCTTTCGTGAAAGTGTTGCCCTATATTTGGGTACTGCCCAACCGTTCGTCAAACCAGGGGCGGTCAATTTATCGAAGGTGGCGAGGAGTGCCTTGGTGTCACAGGCAATTTGATGCCAATGTGCGGCACTGGCCAATTCGAGAAAGAAGATTCTACCCATGTCAAATCAGCACAAAATCCGGTGGGGGATCCTCGGTCCGGGCGGCATCGCCCGCGCCTTCGCCGGCGGCCTGGCGCACGCGCAATCGGGCGAACTCGTGGCGCTGGGCGCGCGCAATCCCGATAAGCCCGACTACGCCGAAAACTTTCCCGGCGCCCGGGTTCTCAATGGCTATGACGCGCTGCTGGCCGACCCCGAAGTCGATGCGATCTATATAGCCACTCCGCACCCCCAGCACGCCCAATGGGCCATCAAGGCGGCCGAGGCGGGCAAGCATGTGCTGTGCGAAAAACCCATGGGCCTGACCGCGTTCGAGGCCGACGCCATGTTCCACGCCGCGCGCGAGGCAAAAACCTTTATGGGCGAGGCCTTCATGTACCGCGTCCATCCCATGACCCAAAAGCTCATCGATCTTGTCGCGTCCGGCGAAATCGGCGAGGTCCGCGCCATAAAATCGAGCTTTGGCTTTGCCATGCCGCGCTTCGATCCCGAACATCGCCTCTATGCCAATGACCTCGCCGGTGGCGGCATCCTCGACGTCGGTTGCTATCCTGTGTCCATGGCGCGGCTGATCGCCGGCGCGGCAAACGGCAAGCCCTTCCTCGAACCCGAAAGTGTCCACGGGACCGCCCATCTCGGCCAATCCGGCGTCGATGAATGGGCTGCAGCGGTGCTCAAATTTCCCGGCGGCATCCTGGCCGAAGTCTCCTGCTCGGTTTCGCTCGCTCAGGACAATATCCTGCGCATTCTGGGCACAAAGGGACGCATCGAGGTGCGCGACTTCTGGTTCGCCACCGGCCATAAGGGCGGCACCGCCCTGATCGACATCATCCGTCCCGACGGCACTCACGAGCCCATCGAGGTCTCAGAAGCCGGATGGCTTTATTCCTTTGAGGCCGAGGCGGCCAGTGTGGCAATCCTTGCCGGCCAGACCGAGTTCAGCGCCCCCGGCATGAGCTGGGACGACACCCTCGGCAATCTGCGCGTCCTCGACAAATGGCGCCAGGCCGCCGGTCTCGAATACGAGATCGAAAAGCCGGCCCTGCGCACCAAAACCCTCAAGGGCGAGGCGCTAATCGGTGGCAACCAGATCGGCCATATCGCCATCCCCGGCCTGGACAAACCGATTTCCAGGCTCGCCATCGGCTTTGAAGATTTCCGCAGTTTTTCCAGCGCCGCGATCCTGCTCGACGCGTTTTATGAAAAGGGTGGCAACGCCTTCGATACTGCCTTCATATACGGCAATGGTATCACCGAAACCCTGTTCGGCGATTGGCAGGCCTCGCGCGGCATCCGCGACGATGTGGTGGTGGTCGGCAAAGGCGCCCACTCGCCACTGACCTATCCAGAAATGATCGCCAAACAGCTCGACATCAGCCTCGACAGGCTCAAGACCGACCATGTCGACGTCTATTTCATGCACCGCGACAACACCGATATTCCGGTCGACGAATTCGTCGACGCCATGGATGCAGAAGTCCGGCGCGGACGTATCCGGGGTCCGTTCGGTGGTTCCAACTGGACCCGCGAGCGCTTCGATGAGGCTGTCGCCTACGCCAATCGTACCGGCAAGACGGCGCCCGGCGCCCTCTCGAACAATTTCTCGCTGGCCCAAATGCAAAAGCCGCTCTGGCCCGGCTGTGTCGCCTCGTCCGATGACGCCTGGCGCGCATGGCTCTCGGACCGCCGGGTCACCAATTTCGCCTGGTCGAGCCAGGGCAGGGGCTTTTTCACCGACCGGGCCGGGCGCGACCGAACGGAGAATCCCGAACTGGTCGAGACCTGGTACACCGACGCCAATTTCGCCCGTCGCGATCGCGCCGTCGAGCTGGCGCACAGGCTGGGCAAAAAACCCATCCACGTCGCGCTCGCCTATTGCCTGCATCAGTCGTTCCCGATCGTCCCGCTCATCGGTCCGCGCACCCTCGCCGAACTCGATGACAGCCTGCAGGCGCTCGATATCGCGCTTACGCCCGATGACGTCGTCTGGCTGCGCGACGGATGACCCCCCGCCGATTCCAGCCTGTTACACAATCGGCACATTTGCCGGTGTATGACGGCCCCGAACTCTGATCTGAACTCCTGGAGGCGCGGGTGAGCGACCCGGTATTCGACATCTTTATCGTCGGCGGTGGCATCAATGGCTGCGGCATCGCGCGCGATGCGGCGGGGCGGGGCTTTTCGGTCTGCCTTGCCGAAATGAACGATCTGGCCTCTGGAACCTCCTCGGCCTCCACCAAGCTCATCCACGGCGGCCTGCGTTATCTCGAACATTACGAATTCCGGCTGGTGCGCGAATCCTTAAAGGAACGCGAAGTGCTCTGGGCCATGGCGCCGCACATCATCTGGCCGCTGCGTTTCGTCCTGCCCCATCACAAGGGCCTGCGCCCCGCATGGCTCCTGCGGCTGGGGCTGTTCCTTTACGATCACATAGGCGGCCGCAAGCGCCTGCCGCCCACCGCCACCCGTAACCTGCGAAAAGACCCGCTGGGGGCCGTTCTCAAGTCCGGCCACGCCAAGGCATTTGAATATTCCGATTGCTGGGTCGACGATGCCCGCCTCGTCGTCCTCACCGCCCGCGACGCTGCCGATCGTGGCGCCGAGATTCACACCCGCACACGCCTGACATCGGCCCACCGGGAAGGCGACCATTGGGAAATCACCACCGTCAATGACGCTGGCCAAACCCGGACCGCACGGGCCCGCATGCTGGTCAATGCCGCCGGACCCTGGGTATCAGAGGTGCTTTCGGGCCTGATCGGCGGCAATGAAAGCCACGACGTCCGCCTCGTCAAAGGCAGCCACATCGTGGTGCGCAGGCTCTACGACGATCCGCGCTGCTTTTTCTTCCAGAATGCCGATGGCCGCATCTTTTTTTCCATTCCCTATCAGGGCGATTTCACCCTGATCGGCACCACCGACCAGGACTTCGACGGCGATCCGGCATCCGTCGACATTTCCCCGGCCGAAATCGACTATCTGCTCGAGGCGGCCAACCAGTATTTCAGTGACCCGATCGATAAAGACGATATCTCCTGGACCTATTCCGGTGTCCGTCCGCTCTACAATGACGGCGCCTCCAAGGCTCAGGAAGCCACGCGAGACTATGTTCTCAAACACACCGGCGGCAAGGGTACGCCCGCGCTGCTCAATGTGTTCGGCGGCAAGCTGACCACCTACCGCCGCCTCGCCGAATCCGCGCTCGAGCACATCGAATCCGCTCTGGGGCGTCGAAAGCCCCGCTGGACCGCGCACTCGTCCCTGCCGGGCGGCGGCTTCGCCGTCGACGGCTTTGAAGCCGAAGTCGAGGGTCTGCGGGCTCAATACCCGTTTCTGGCCGCCCGGGATGCAGAAAGGCTCACGCGCGCCTATGGCACGCTCGCCTGCGCCATCCTGGGCGACGCCCGCACCCCCCAAGACCTCGGCCCCGATTTCGGCTGCGGCCTGACCGGCGCCGAAGTGCGCCACCTGGTCGAGCGTGAATGGGCCCGCAGCGCCCAGGACATCCTCTGGCGCCGCTCCAAACTCGGCCTTTATGGCGAGCGCATTGATGGTCCAGCGCTCGCTGCATTCGTGCGGGATATGGTCGACGCCCCGAACCCCTAAACGAACCTGCGCGATACTTGGCTTATCGAAAGCCCATTGCATACCACGACCGCGCTCTGGAAGTTGCTTGACTGGTGCAAGGCGCCGCGTTGCTCCGCTTGCGGCATCGGCACCAGCCCGATATCGGCCCGCATCCGCTCATTGAGCCGCGATATGTCCAGATATTCCGGGCGATTGCTCGGGTGCGTCAACACTGCTCTTATAAGATTGGAAAACCGCGTCATGAGATTTATCCTTCCGGTATCGTCCGGCCAGAATGCGCCGGAACGCCTTCGGAAGACCAATCGAACGTTACATCGATCCATAAAGAGAGCTTATGATAAATGAGCGAAAATCTGCCGCCTCTGCCAACCCTGCGCGTGTTCGAGGCCGCGGCCCGTCATCTCAATTTCACTCGTGCAGGCGAGGAACTGGGCATGACCCAGGCGGCGGTCAGCTATCACATCAAATTGCTGGAAGAGCGCATCGGTGCGACCCTGTTCGTGCGTCAGGGACGAAAGCTCGATCTCACCGACACGGGAAACACACTCGCACCGGCCCTGAGCAGCGCCTTCCGCTCGGTAGCCAGTGCGTTTGAGGCCGCGAAAGCGAAGACGGGCAGTACGCTGTCGATTTCGGCGCTTCCGACCGTCTCGACCCAATGGCTGGCCCGCCGCCTTGGCGCGTTCCAGATCAGCCATCCCGAACTTGCCGTGCGGCTTGAAATGTCGACGGCCCTCGTCGATTTCGATCATGACGATATCGATGTCGGCATTCGTGTCGGATTGGGCGAATATCCTGGGCTCGTCTCCCACCTTCTGTTCAGGGCCGAATACGCGCCCATGCTCAGCCCGGCTCTGGCCGCGAGCGTGGGCGGCGTCGAAACGCCGGCCGACCTGCTCAAGCTGCCCTTCGTCAGCGAGGGCGAACTCTGGAATGCACAATGGCTCGAACTGGTCGGCCTGCCTCGTCCCGACGTGGTCAAGGGGCTCAACGTCAATTTCGGCAGCCAGTATCTGGACGCCGCAGCAGCGATCTCGGGCGCCGGCATCGCCATGCTGACTCCGGCCCTCTATCGCGAGGAACTCAAGGATGGGCGCCTGATCCAGCCTTTCGATACTGTCGGTGTCGATCCCGTCAGCTACTGGCTTGTCTATCCCCACGCCCGCCGCACGCTGCCCAAGATCAGGGCTTTTCGCGATTGGCTCCTGGCCGAGGCAGAGGCGCTGCAAAACCATGGAGATTGACAGCCGGGGTTACCCGCACCGTCGGCAGATGGTTGCGCGCGTCAAGGGCCGGGCAATCGACCGTGCCCGGGGCTCTAATGGCGGCTTTGTTCTTCCAGCCACTGGACGTGCCAGTCCTCGGAAAGGGCGGCCCGGCGGCGGCCATAGCGCCCCTCGGTCAAATCGGCCCCGACAATCCTCTCGGTGCGGAAATGGCGGAACGCGTTGCGCAGCGTGCACCAGGCCGCGATGATCTGCTTGTTTTCGTAAAAGGCGATCTGCACCGGCCAGATTTCGCGCGCCGATGCATTGCCCTTTTCGTCCTCATAGTCGATGCGCAGGGCCCGTTCGGCGCGCATCGCCTTCCGCACCAGGGCCATGAGGGGCAGGGGGGCGCCGACCGCCTCGACCCGAACCGGCCACAGTCCGGTATCGGAAATCCGGTCACGCAAGTCGTCCGGGCTCGCCGTGGCGATCTTGCCCAAGGCGTTTCGCGCCGCAGCGGAAAGCTCGACGTCTGGCTGCGCCTCAACCCAGCGCGCGCCAAGAACCAGGGCCTCGAGTTCATCGGCCGAAAACATCAGCGGCGGCAGAAAAAAGCCCGGCCTCAGCATGTAGCCGACCCCCGCTTCCCCTTCGATAGGAGCGCCGAGCCCGATCAGCGTCTGGATGTCGCGATAAAGCGTGCGAACGGACACCCCTTGGACTTGGGCCAGTTGCGCCGCCGTCACCGGCAGCCGGTGCCGGCGGAGGGCATCCATGATCGCAAATAGGCGTTCTGTCTTGTCCATGTGTGAAACTGCTGCGAATCCGGTCCTTTGCGACGTTGCATTATAGGGGCGGCACCACTATTGTCCGGCAAAATTTTGGACAGTCTGGATACCCCCTGATGAGCGACGATTCCTTCCTGCGCGAAGTCGAAGAAGAACTGCGCAGCGACAAGCTGAAAGCCTTCTGGCGCCGCTTTGCGCCGTTCATCATTGGCGGTGCTGTGCTTATCGTGCTGCTGGTGGGCGCCAACGAAGTCTGGAAGTGGTATCGCTCGAGCACGGCCGCCAACGCGTCCGACCAGTATTATGCCGCGGTCGAAATGGCCGACAGCGGCGATGTCGCAGGCGCTCAGGCTGCCTTTGCCGAACTCGAAGCGAGCGGGCCGGCTGGCTATGGAATTCTGGCGCAGTTTCAGGAAGCCGCGCTTCTGGCCGAGCAGGGTGATCCTCAGGGCGCGATCGAGGCCTATGACGCGCTCGCCGCCAGTCTCGACCAGCGCCGGTTGCGTGAACTCGCCTACATTCTCGGCGGCTATCTTGCCGTGGACCATCTCGATGTCGGTGCCGTCGAGCAGCGCGTCGGCGGTCTGACCGGCGAAGACAGCGCCATGCGCAACAGCGCCCGTGAAGCGCTGGGGCTCGCCCACTACAAGGCGGGCAATCTCGAGGAGGCGCGTATTAATTTCGAAGCCATGGCCGCCGACCCCAATGCGGGCCAGGACATCCAGCTGCGCGCCTTCATCTATCTCGAGCAGCTTGCCTCGACCGGTGTGGACGTGAGCGAAGACCTGCTTGGTGCCACCGGACCCATGGACACGGCCCCCGAGCAGGCCACTGTTCCCGCCCAATCCCCGAGCCTGGACACGGTCGGTCAGCCGCTGGAAGCTGAAACCGAACAATGAGCGCGAATGTAACCGTCGCCACCAGTGATGCCAGCAAAAGTGGCTTGCACTTTTGCGGTTCGGCATCGCGCAGGAAAATTATGGCGACTACGAACAAGAGCGTGAATTGATATGAGCGCAAGCGTAACCGTCGCCATCGTCGGCCGCCCCAACGTCGGCAAATCGACCCTGTTCAATCGGCTGGTGGGCCGCAAGATCGCCATCGTCGACGATACGCCCGGTGTCACCCGCGACCGTCGCGAAGGGCTGGGCCGGATCGGCGATCTGACCTTCACGCTGGTCGATACCGCCGGCTATGAAGACGCCAACGACGACAGTCTCGAAGCGCGCATGCGCCGCCAGACCGAAATGGCCATCGCCGAAGCCGACGTCATCTTGTTCATGATCGACGCCCGCGCCGGGCTGACGCCAACAGACGAGCATTTCGCCCGTCTGCTGCGCAAGGCCGACAAGGAAATCCACGTCATCGGCAACAAGGCCGAGGGCAGGGCCGCCGAGGCCGGGCTGGTCGAGGCCTATGCCCTGGGCTTTGATGAAGCCATTCCTCTCTCCGCCGAGCACGGATTGGGGCTGGCCGATCTCTATTCCATCATTTCCCAGGCCGTCGACAGGGCCGATGAAGCCAAGGCTGCTGCCGCAGAAGCCGAATTCGACTACGATATGGTGCAAAAGCCCGCTGTCGATGTGGACGTCAACGAAGACGAGGGCGAGGATCAGGCCGGCGACACGGCTCCCCTGCGCTGGAACCCCAACCGTTATCTCAACGTCGCCATCGTCGGGCGCCCCAACGCGGGCAAATCGACGCTGATCAACCGCATGGTGGGCGAGGAACGTCTTCTCACCGGCCCCGAAGCGGGCATCACCCGCGACTCGATCATGGTCCCGTGGGAGTGGGAAGGCCGGGTCATCAACCTGGTCGATACCGCGGGCATCCGCCGCAAATCCCGCGTGCAGCAAAAGCTCGAAAAGCTCTCGGTCTCCGACAGCCTGCGCTCCATCCAGTACGCCGAAATCGTCGTCCTGCTGCTCGATGCCACCATCCCGTTCGAAAAACAGGACCTGGCGCTGGCCGATCTGGTCGAGCGCGAAGGCCGCGCCATGGTCATCGCCGTCAACAAATGGGACCTGATCGAAGACAAGAACGCCAAGATCCTCGAACTGCGCGCCGAATGTGAACGCTTGCTGCCTCAGTTGCGCGGCATCCCGCTGGTCACCATGTCGGGCCTGCAGGGCCGCAACATCGACAAGCTCATGAAGGCGATATTCGAGATCGAGCGGACCTGGAACGTCAAGATCCGCACTGCCAAGCTCAACCGCTGGCTCGCATCCATGACCGAGCACCATCCGCCCCCGGCGGTGTCCGGCCGGCGCCTGAAACTGCGCTACATGACCCAGGCCAAGACGCGCCCGCCCAGCTTTATCATCTTCGCCTCACGTCCCGATGCGCTGCCCAAGGCCTATCAACGCTACATCGTCAACGGCCTGCGCGAAGACTTCAATCTCCCCGGCACCCCCATCCGCCTCTGGGTCCGCGGCGGCAAGAACCCCTATGTCGATGACGACGGGAAGTAGACATTGAAAAAGGCCGGGTTCGCACCCGGCCTTTTTCTTTTGAAATCCAGTCCGCTAGAGCGTGTCCAGCAAAAGTGGAAACGGTTTTGCGGTTTGGACACGCGACAAAA
>NZ_CAXAXY010000113.1:0-8842 GCF_963972885.1 uncultured Pelagibacterium sp.
GGTCGTACGGCGAAATCAAAAAGCCCGAGACCATCAACTACCGTACGTTCAAGCCTGAGCGTGACGGCCTGTTCTGCGCGCGCATCTTTGGCCCGACCAAGGATTACGAATGCCTGTGCGGCAAGTACAAGCGCATGAAGTTCAAGGGCGTCATCTGCGAAAAGTGCGGTGTGGAAGTCACCCTGTCGCGCGTTCGCCGTGAGCGCATGGGCCATATCGAACTGGCCGCGCCTGTTGCCCATATCTGGTTCCTCAAGTCCCTGCCGAGCCGCATTTCGCAGCTGCTCGACATGACTTTGAAAGATGTGGAACGTATTCTCTATTTTGAGAACTATGTCGTCATCGAACCGGGCTTGACCCCGTTCAGCCAGCACCAGCTGGTGACGGAAGAAGAGTATCTCGACGCTCAGGACAATTACGGCCCTGACGCCTTCACCGCCATGATCGGCGCTGAAGCGGTGCGTGAAATGCTGGCCGCTCTCGACCTCGAAAAACTCGCCGCCGATTTGCGCGTCGAGATCGCCGAGGCGACGACTGAACTCAAGCCGAAAAAGCTGGCCAAGCGCCTCAAGATCGTTGAGCAGTTCATCGTTTCGGGCAACAAGCCCGAATGGATGATCATGACGGTCATTCCGGTCATTCCGCCCGAATTGCGTCCGCTGGTTCCGCTCGATGGCGGCCGGTTTGCAACGTCGGACCTGAACGATCTGTATCGCCGCGTCATCAACCGTAACAACCGTCTCAAGCGCCTCATCGAGCTGCGTGCGCCCGATATCATCATCCGCAACGAAAAGCGCATGCTGCAGGAAGCTGTGGATGCGTTGTTCGACAACGGCCGGCGTGGCCGCACCATTACCGGTGCGAACAAGCGCCCGCTGAAGTCGCTGTCCGATATGCTCAAGGGCAAGCAGGGCCGGTTCCGCCAGAACCTGCTCGGCAAGCGCGTCGACTATTCGGGCCGTTCGGTCATCACCGTGGGTCCCGAACTCAAGCTGCACCAGTGCGGCCTGCCCAAGAAGATGGCGCTCGAACTCTTCAAGCCTTTCATCTATTCGCGTCTCGACGCGAAGGGTCTCAGCTCGACCGTCAAGCAGGCGAAAAAGCTCGTTGAAAAGGAAAAGCCCGAAGTCTGGGATATCCTTGACGAAGTGATCCGTGAGCACCCGGTTCTGCTGAACCGTGCGCCGACGCTTCACCGTTTGGGCATCCAGGCGTTCGAACCGATCCTGATCGAAGGCAAGGCCATCCAGCTTCACCCGCTGGTCTGTGCCGCGTTCAACGCCGACTTCGACGGTGACCAGATGGCGGTTCACGTGCCGCTGTCGCTTGAAGCCCAGCTTGAAGCCCGCGTGTTGATGATGTCGACCAACAACATCCTGCACCCGGCCAACGGTCAGCCGATTATCGTGCCGAGCCAGGACATCGTTCTGGGCCTGTATTATGTGTCGATCATGGCCGAGGGCGAGCCCGGCGAAGGCATGGCGTTCGCGTCCATGTCCGAGCTCGAGCACGCGCTGGAAAACAAGTCCGTCACGCTGCACACCAAGATCAAGGGCCGGATCAAGGCCCATGATGCCGAAGGCAACATGACGACGTCGATCATCGAGACGACACCGGGTCGCATGATGCTTGGGCAGATCCTGCCCAAGACCGTGCCGTACGAGGTGGTCAACCAGCTCATGACCAAGAAGAACATCTCCAAGGTCATCGACACGGTTTACCGTGCCTGTGGCCAGAAGGAGACCGTGATCTTCTGTGACCGCGTCATGGATCTGGGCTTCAAGCAAGCCTGCCGTGCCGGTATTTCGTTCGGCAAGGACGACATGGTCATCCCCGATACCAAGGCCAAGATTGTGGGTGATACCCGCAAGCAGGTCGAGGAGTTCGAGCAGCAGTACAATGACGGCCTGATCACCCATGGTGAGAAGTACAACAAGGTCGTCGATGCCTGGGCAAAGTGTGGTGACAAGGTCGCCGAAGAGATGATGAAGCGCATCTCGGCGCACGAAAAGGATGCCAATGGCCGCTCCAAGCAGATCAACTCGGTCTATATGATGAGCCATTCGGGCGCCCGTGGTTCGGTCGCCCAGATGAAGCAGCTTGCCGGCATGCGCGGCCTTATGGCCAAGCCGTCCGGTGAAATCATCGAAACGCCGGTGATCTCGAACTTCAAGGAGGGCCTGACCGTTCTCGAGTACTTCAACTCGACCCACGGCGCCCGCAAGGGTCTGGCCGATACCGCGCTCAAGACGGCAAACTCGGGTTATCTGACGCGTCGTCTCGTGGACGTCGCCCAGGACGCGATCATCACCGAGGACGACTGCGGCACCGAGAATGGTCTTACGATGGAAGCGATCATCGACTCCGGTCAGGTGGTCGCGTCGCTCGGACAGCGCATTCTTGGCCGCGTGGCCGCGGACGACATTCTCGTTCCGGGGACCGACGAGGTGATCATTGCCAAGGGCGTCCTGATGGACGAAGCCGATGTGGAACGGGTTGAGGCCGCCAAGGTCCAATCGGTCCGCATTCGCTCGCCGCTGACCTGTGAAGTCCGCCAGGGCACCTGTGCGACCTGTTATGGCCGCGACCTTGCGCGCGGTACACCCGTCAACATGGGTGAGGCCGTTGGTGTTATCGCCGCTCAGTCGATCGGCGAGCCCGGCACGCAGCTGACCATGCGTACGTTCCACATTGGTGGCACGGCGCAGGTGGTGGACAACTCGTACCTCGAAGCCGGTGCGGAAGGTAAGATTGCGTTCCGCAACAAGAACATCGCGACCAACTCCGATGGACACATCGTGGTCATGGGCCGCAATGTGTCGATCCTGATCGTCGATGCCGAAGGCAAGGAACGGGCCGCTCACAAGCTCGGCTACGGCTCACGCCTGCGGGTCAACGAAGGCGATCAGGTCAAGCGCAGTCAGCGTCTGGCCGAATGGGACCCCTATACCCGTCCCGTTCTGACGGAAGTGGAAGGCGAAGTGATCTTCGAGGATCTGGTCGATGGGGCTTCGGTCTCCGAACAGACCGACGAAACCACGGGCTTTACCAAGCGTCTGGTCATCGACTGGCGGTCCAGCCAGCGTGGTGACGGCCTCAAGCCGGCCATCGCCGTCGGTGCGCAGGGTCAGGCCTTCAAGACCGAGCGTGGTTCGGATGCGCGGTATCTGATGAGTGTGGATGCGGTTATCGCCGTCGAGCCGGGGACCCGCGTGGCCCAGGGTGACGTTCTGGCCCGTATTCCGCTCGAAAGCGCCAAGACCAAGGACATCACCGGCGGTCTGCCGCGTGTTGCCGAACTGTTCGAGTCGCGTCGTCCCAAGGATCACGCGATCATTGCCGAGCTCGATGGCACGATCCGCTTCGGGCGCGACTACAAGAACAAGCGCCGCATCATCATCGAGCCGACCGACGAGACTCTCGAGCCGGTCGAGTATCTGATCCCGAAAGGCAAGCCGTTCCATCTTCAGGAAGGCGATCCGATCGAGAAGGGCGAGTACATTCTGGACGGCAACCCGGCTCCCCATGACATCCTTGCGATCAAGGGCGTCGAAGAGCTGGCACGCTATCTCGTCAACGAGATCCAGGAGGTCTATCGCCTGCAGGGCGTGCTGATCAACGACAAGCACATCGAGGTGATCGTTCGCCAGATGTTGCAGAAGGTCGAGATCACCGAGCCGGGCGAATCCGGTCTGCTCAAGGAAGAGCAGCTCGATCGCATCGATCTCGAGGAACTCAACGAGCAGCTCGTCGCCGATGGCAAGAAGCCCGCAGTGGCCGTTCCGGTCCTGCTCGGCATCACCAAGGCGTCGCTGCAAACGCGCTCGTTCATCTCGGCTGCGTCGTTCCAGGAGACCACGCGCGTGCTCACCGAGGCTGCTGTTTCGGGCAAGGGCGACCTGCTCGAAGGCCTCAAGGAGAACGTCATCGTCGGCCGCCTCATCCCGGCGGGCACCGGTGCGCGTATTTCCAACGTGCGTCAGATCGCGACCAAGCGCGATGATCTCATTCTGGACGAGCGGCGTCGTCAGGCCGAAACGGTTGCCATTCCGGCACCCGAAGCCATGCCGGCCGCACCGGATACGCCAGCCGAATAATTGGACTTGCATTGCGAATTGAGAATGGGGGCTGCGGCCCCCATTTTTGTTGCTGGGCCGCGGTCGCCGAAAGTTCACTCTATCGTCATCGCAGGTTTGCGTGTCTCGGTCACGAACCGGAGGTTGAACACCAACCGGAGACTTCCGATGCGCATTCCCTGCGGCGCCATGCTTTCGCTGGCCGTTCTTTCAATTGCTTCGCCGACCCTTGCCCAGGCTCCCGATCAGCCCGTGCTTCTCGATGAGATCGTGCTGCCAACCGAGTTGATGCTGGATGGAGTGCCATTTGGTGGCATTTCCGGGCTCGACTATGACGCGGCCGGCGACATCTTCTATGCCATCTCCGATGACCGGGCGCAAAACGGTCCGGCGCGCTTTTATACGATCAAGCTGACATTGGATGGCAGTGAGATCGCAGGGCTCGACATCGTCTCGACCCATGAGCTTCTCAATGCCGAAGGCCAGAGCTTTGCCTCAGGTGCGATCGATCCCGAAAGCATTCGTTTTGTCGCCGAAACGGGCACGATCCTGTGGACAAGCGAAGGCAATGCCGACGGCGCGCCCGAGGTCTTTGAAGCCGATCTCAGCGGTAATGTGGTGCGCACATTCGATGTGCCGGCCGCTTATATTCCCGACGCGGAAGGGAAGGGCGTTTATGGCAACCTCGCGTTCGAAAGCCTGAGCCTTTCTGTGGATGGCGCGAGCGTTCTGGTTGGCACCGAGAACGGACTGATGCAGGACGGCGACAAGGCAACACTCGAAGCGGGCAGCCCGGCCCGCGTTGCGGTCTTCGATCGGGAAAGCGGCGAGTTGAGTGCTGAATACATATACCCGACAGACCCGATCCGAGTGCCCTCCACCGAGGAGCCCAATTACAACGACAATGGTCTTTCCGAATTCCTCGCGCTTGACGAGAACACGATCATCGCAGTCGAACGCACTTTCGCCAGCGGTTATGGCAACGAGATCGCCTATTATATCGCCACGTTCGATGGGGCCGATGCCGTCACGGGCTTGGAAACGATTGCGGGCAGCGACATTGTCCCGATGAACAAGGAACACTGGTTCACCATCGCAGAGGGTGATTTCGGGCTTGATGTCGACAACATCGAATCCATTTCCTGGGGGCCGGAGGTCGATGGTGGCCGCACCCTGATGATTGCATCGGATAACAACTTCAACCGCGCCGGCCAATTCACTCAGTTCGTGTTGTTAGCGGCTCCAGGCCTTTAGACGAATCCGGCACAGATTCGCGGGGAGGGGCCTTCGGGCCCCTTTTCTCTTTGGCCGAGGGGCAGCGCTCTTGAAAATCGGGCTTCATGGTGCCACATCCGGCCCTGCGCTGGGTGCAGGGCAGGGGTTCTCATGCCAATCGGGCTTTTTTCCCCGGAATGTCTTGACGATTCTGAATCAACCCAGTAATACCCGCCCTACCTAAGCGGTCGGTCGTGATCCGGCATCGAATGTGAAGCGTCCAATGCGACACATTCAAGCCGATCAAACACACTGTCGGGTAGTTAGACGCAACAAGTCTTGGGCGCATGATTGCTTCCGCAAGGAGGTGATCCTCTGCATTCATGGCGCCACCGGTTTTCCATGAGACCGGGTGGGCGCTGCTCGCTTGTTATGTCGAACAGGTTTTTGTTTGTACGGATGAAAAGAGGGTTCGAGCGATATGCCGACCATTAATCAGCTGATCCGCAAGCCCCGGCAGGCCAAGCCGAAGCGGAACAAGGTTCCGGCGATGGAGGCCAACCCGCAGAAGCGCGGTGTTTGCACGCGTGTCTACACGACGACCCCAAAGAAGCCGAACTCGGCTCTGCGTCGTGTGGCCAAGGTGCGCCTGGTCAATCAGCGTGAAGTTATTACCTATATTCCCGGCGAGGGGCACAACCTCCAGGAGCACTCCGTTGTGCTGATCCGCGGCGGCCGTGTGCGCGACCTTCCGGGCGTGCGCTATCACGTGTTGCGCGGCGTTCTGGACACCCAGTCGGTGAAGGATCGCAAGCAGCGCCGGTCGAAGTACGGCGCCAAGCGGCCGAAATAAGGAGATCTGTGAGCAATGTCCCGTCGGCATAGTGCAGAAAAGCGCGAGATCAACCCAGATCCCAAATTCGGCGATCTGGTCGTCTCCAAATTTATGAATTCGCTCATGAAGGATGGCAAGAAATCTGCCGCCGAGAGCATCGTCTATGGCGCGTTCGAGGTTGTCGAAGAGCGGACCAAGCAGGACCCCATTCAGGTCTTCCATGGCGCGCTGGAAAACATTCGCCCCGCCGTTGAAGTCCGTTCGCGTCGCGTCGGTGGTGCCACCTATCAGGTGCCCGTC
This sequence comes from uncultured Pelagibacterium sp., assembly GCF_963972885.1. Classification (NCBI taxonomy): domain Bacteria; kingdom Pseudomonadati; phylum Pseudomonadota; class Alphaproteobacteria; order Hyphomicrobiales; family Devosiaceae; genus Pelagibacterium; species uncultured Pelagibacterium sp. The sequence goes on from NZ_CAXAXY010000113.1 coordinate 6,427, forward strand.
GAAGTGCGCACCGAACGTCAGCAGGCCCTGGCCATTCGCTGGCTGATCGATGCCGCCCGCAAGCGCGGTGAGCAGACCATGGTCGGTCGCCTGTCGGGCGAGCTCATGGATGCCGTCAACGGACGTGGCCAGGCCGTCAAGAAGCGTGAAGACACGCATCGTATGGCCGATGCCAACCGTGCATTCTCGCACTACCGCTGGTAAGGAGAGACAAGCATGGCTCGCGAATACAAGCTCGAAGATTATCGCAATTTCGGCATCATGGCTCACATCGATGCCGGCAAGACCACCACGACCGAACGTATTCTGTTCTACACCGGCAAGAGCCACAAGATCGGTGAAGTTCACGATGGCGCTGCCACCATGGACTGGATGGAGCAGGAGCAGGAACGCGGTATCACCATCACTTCGGCTGCCACGACGACGTTCTGGCAGGGCCGTGATGGCAAGAAGCGCCGTTTCAACATCATCGACACCCCTGGCCACGTCGACTTCACCATTGAAGTCGAGCGTTCGCTGCGCGTGCTCGACGGTGCTGTCGCGCTTCTCGATGCCAATGCCGGTGTGGAGCCGCAGACCGAAACCGTCTGGCGTCAGGCTGATAAGTACGCCGTTCCCCGTCTGATCTTTGTCAACAAGATGGACAAGATCGGTGCCGATTTCTACCGCTCGGTCGAGATGGTCGGAACGCGCCTCGGTGCTCGGGCAGTCGTTCTGCAGCTGCCGATCGGCGCTGAAAATGAATTTGCCGGCGTCGTCGATCTGATCGAGATGAAGGCTTACGTCTGGGACGGTGAAGAGCTCGGTGCCAAATGGGACATCGTGGATATTCCGGCCGATCTCAAGGATCGTGCTGAAGAATATCGCGAGAAGATGATCGAAGCTGCCGTTGAACTCGACGAAGCGGCGATGGAAGCCTATCTCGAAGGGCAGATGCCCGACAACGACACGATCCGCAAGCTGCTCCGCAAGGGCATTATTGCCAACGATTTCTTCGGCGTGCTGTGTGGTTCGGCGTTCAAGAACAAGGGTGTTCAGCCGCTTCTTGATGCAGTGGTCGATTTCCTGCCGGCTCCCAACGACATCGAAGCCATTCGTGGTATCGACGCCAAGACCGAAGAGCCCATCGAACGTCATGCTGACGACGATGAGCCGCTCTCGATGTTGGCGTTCAAGATTGCCAACGATCCCCACATGGGTTCGCTGACGTTCTGCCGCGTTTATTCGGGCAAACTCGAAGCTGGTGCGCAGCTCCAGAACACGGTCAAGGACAAGCGCGAGCGTGTCGGCCGTATGTTCCAGATGCATTCGAACAGCCGTGAGCAGATCTCGGAAGCCTATGCCGGTGACATCGTTGCCATCGTGGGCCTGAAGGATACCACGACAGGCGATACCCTGTGTACGCCTCAGTCGCAGGTTATCCTCGAACGCATGATCTTCCCCGATCCGGTTATCGACATTGCTGTTGAGCCCAAGTCCAAGGCCGACCAGGAAAAGATGGGTCTCGCCCTGCAGCGTCTTGCAGCCGAAGACCCTTCGTTCCGCGTCAAGTCGGACGAAGAATCGGGCCAGACGATCATTTCGGGCATGGGTGAGCTTCACCTCGACATTCTTGTCGATCGCATGAAGCGCGAGTTCAAGGTCGAGGCCAATATCGGCCAGCCGCAGGTTGCGTATCGCGAAACGATCACGCGTTCGGCGGAAATCGACTACACCCACAAGAAGCAGTCGGGTGGTTCGGGCCAGTTCGCCCGCGTCAAGCTGACGATCGAGCCGAATGAAACCGGCGCCGGCTTCACCTTCGAGAGCAAGATTGTCGGTGGTTCGGTTCCCAAGGAATACATCCCGGGTGTGTCGAAGGGTATCGAGTCCGTGATGGGCGCGGGTATTCTGGCGGGCTTTCCGATCGTGGACGTCAAGGCGACACTCACGGACGGTGCCTACCACGACGTTGACTCGTCTGTTCTCGCCTTCGAGATCGCTGGTCGTGCTGCATTCCGTGAGGGCCTGCAGAAAGCGGCTCCCAAGCTGCTCGAGCCGGTCATGAAGGTCGAAGTGACGACCCCTGAAGACTACATGGGCGACGTCATTGGTGATTTGAACTCGCGTCGTGGGCAGATCCAGGGCACGGAAAGCCGTGGTGTCGTTCAGGTGGTCAACGCCTTCGTGCCGCTGGCCAACATGTTCGGTTACGTGAACTCACTGCGCTCGATGAGCCAGGGGCGTGCACAGTACACCATGGTGTTCGATCATTACGAGCAGGTGCCCCAGGCGGTCGCCGACGAAGTTCAGGCGAAATACGCCTAGTTGGATAACAATTTAATCAGCGGCCAATGGGCCTGCTGAAGATGGAGATATGTGATGGGCAAGGAAAAATTTTCTCGTAACAAGCCGCACTGCAACATCGGCACGATTG
>NZ_CAXAXY010000114.1:0-8826 GCF_963972885.1 uncultured Pelagibacterium sp.
GCCTCGTTGATGGCGGCGTCCTCGCCGGTGTCGAAATCGACGGCGGTGCGGTTGGACAGGGTTCCGAGGGCATCAATTGACATGAGCGGCGGCCTCCTTGCCGGCTGTGCGTCCGAAGACGGTTCCGATGGTCATGCCGAAACCGGCGAGATAGCCCTGCCCGAGGATCGAACCGGCCATGATTTCACCGGCGGCCCAGACATTGACGTAGCGGCCATTGGCGCCGCTGACGCGGGCGGTGTCATCGACCTTGAGGCCGAGATAAGTGAAGGTGACGCCGGGGCGGAGCGAATAGCCGTAATAGGGCGGTGTATCGAGCGGGCGGGCCCAATTGGTCTTGGCGGGCTCAAGGCCCTCGGTGGCCAGGCCATCGAGTTCGGTGGGGTGGAATTTGCCCGGACGGCAGGCGGCGTTGAATTCGGCGACCGTTTTTTCGACAGCCTCGACCGGCAGCTCCATTTTCTGGGCGAGTTCGGCGATGGAACCGGCCTTGATGGCCGGGAAGACCGAGGGCATGAACAGCTTCGAGCTCTTGGCATCGATCAGGGCGTAGGCGACCTGTTCGGGCTGGGCGGCGACCAAACGGCCCCAGATGGCATAGCGTTTGGGCCAGACGTCCTCGCCTTCGTTATAAAAACGCTGGCCGTCCTTGTTGACGACGACAGAAAACGGCACGCAATCGAGTCGGGTGACAATGCCGCCATCGTATTTGGGGGCGCGGCCATCGATGGCGACGGCGTGACACTGGGTGGGATCACCAACGCTTTGGGCGCCGGCGTCGAGCATATCCTTTAGCACTTCGCCGCGATTGTAGGGTGTGCCGCGAATGAGGAAGTTCCTGGCTGCAGGGCCCCAGGCACGGGCGAGCCATTCGAGATCGGCCTGAAAGCCGCCCGAGGCGAGGACCACCGCCCTGCCCGCGATTTCGAGGTCCTTGCCGTCGACGGTGACGCGCAGTGATTCGAAAATGTCGTTTTCGATGGTGATATGGGAAACCTTGGCCTCATAGAGGATGGTGACACCCAGATCGGCGGCCGTGTTGTAATAGGCGTTGACGAGGGCTTTGCCGCCGCCAAGGAAAAAGGCGTTGGTGCGAGAAAGCGAGAGCGTGCCCGAGAGCGAGGGCTGGAAGCGCACGCCGTGCTTTTCCATCCAGGGCAGGCAGGTCTCGGAAGTGCGGATGGCCATGCGCGCCAGATGCTCGTCGGTCTTGCCCTTGGTGACGAGCATCAGATCGTTGAAATATTCGTCTTCCTCATAGGCGTCGGTCAGAACGGACAGTGGGCCCTGATGCATACAGCGGAAGTTGCGGGTGTGGCGCGAATTGCCGCCGCGATAGGGTTTGGGGGCGCCTTCGAGCAGCAGAACGCGGGCGCCGGTTTCGGCTGCCTCGATCGAAGCGCAAAGCGCAGCATTGCCACCCCCGACCACGATCACGTCCCATAGTGTCTCGGTCAGCGTGGACTGTGAGGTAGCCTCGCCCATCGTCTATTCCTCCTCGTTCTGGATCGGTCGTTCACGAAACTGGCGCAGGCGCGAGCGATGCGCGGCGAGCATGTGCTCGCGCATTGCCGCTTCGGCTCCCGCTTCGTCGCGGTTGCGCATGGCGACGAGCAGATTGGCGTGCTCATCGATGGCCTGGGCGGCACGACCTGTTTCCTCCATCGTGGAGGGGCCGAGAATGAGCATGGTCTTTTGCAGCGCGCGCATGGAATGGCCAAGATAGCGGTTGCGGGCTGCATCGAAGATCACGCGATGAAACTGGCGATTGAGCTCGTAAAGGCGCGCTCCGTCGGTCTGGGCTTCACCCATCTCGAGGTTGATCACTTCCATTTCGGAAAGCTCAACGTCCGAGGCCGTGCGGGCTGCCAGGCGAGCGGCGGTTGTTTCGAGCACGACGCGCATTTCGTAGAGTTCGGTGACTTCTGAATAATCGAGCTTGCGGATGGCAGCCCCCGAACGCGGCACGTGATTGACGAGTCCGTCCGCCTCGAGGCGCCTGATAGCCTCGCGGACGGGCGTGCGCGAAATTCCCAACCGGCTGGCGAGTTCGGTTTCCAGCAAACGGTCGCCTGGCATGAGCGTGCCCGCGCGAATTTCCGCGACCAGGCGCTGATAGGCGTCCTGCCCCTGTGGAATCTCGATACGACGTTCGGATCTTGTCATTTCCGCTCCCTTGTATCCAATTGCATACAATGGGCTTGCGGCGGAATGCAAGCCCTAGACCTTTTCCGTACCATTGAAGCGGCACGGCGTTCCAAGCCTCACCTCGTCCCGCCAATAAATCGAAAAGAGCCTCCAACTTTCTCTGACGGCATTCCACCCTGCTCGTTGCCGGCTCGCGATGGCCCAATCGCAGCTGGGCAATTGTCAGTGATGGCCTGATTGGTAGGCAGTGGATGTCCGCTCATATTGCCGAACGCTCCCCAGGCCCGGACCGACGCTATCATGCATCAGATTTACTTCTACGCCCGCACATTGATTATCGGCGCCCTTGGCGGCCTTGTCGGATACCTGCTGAACTTTCCGCTTGGCTGGCTGGTGGGGGCGATGCTCTCGACGATTCCCTGCGCCATGATGGGCATTCGGGTGCCGACCCATTGGGGGCTCCGCTCGGTAATGATCGGCACCATCGGGTTGATGGCGGGGGCGGCCTTTACACCTTCCATCGTCAACCGCGCGGGTGAATGGGCGTTTTCGCTGGCAGGCGTCGCCGTGTACTGCGTGATCATTACGGCGATAGGACTGTTTATCTGCCTGAAGTTGGGCAAACTCGACCGCCCGACTGCCGCCTTTTCCGCGGCACCCGGTGGGCTTTCGGAAATTCTTGTGCTCGGGCCGGCTTACGGCGCCGACGTTCGGGCGCTCTCGCTGGTTCATGGAATGCGGCTTGCTGTGATTCTGATCATCGTTCCACTGGTCATCGTCTGGGTCGGGACCGGCAGTGGCCCCACAACAATGAACCGCACGATTGATTTCACATTATCCATACCATTCCGGGATTACGCGATCTTGGGAGCGTGTCTGGTGATCGGAATCATCGGAGGGCGCAAGATCAGACTGCCCGGCGCGCATCTCACGGGCCCACTGATTCTATCGGGTATAGTCCATTATTTCGGGTTCACGGCGAGCAGCCCGCCGCAATTGTTCGTCATTGTGGCGCAGGTCGTAATCGGCACGTCGGTGGCGCAGTTCTTTTCCAACACCACGATCCGCCAGGTTTTGGCGGGATTGATGGTCGGCGGCGGCCTGACCGTCGTCAATCTTTGCATAGCTTCTATTTTCGCGCTCGCCTTCCAGACCTGGCTGGACATTCCATTTGCCGCCGGGCTGTTGGCGCTGGTGCCAGGCGGATTGCCGGAAATGAGCCTGATTTCAATTGCGCTGGGGCTCGATGCAGCCTTTGTCAGCCTGCACCACCTGTTCCGCGTGGTGATGGTTTTGATGTTTCTGCCCATTCTGGTTCCGCTGTGGATTCCCAAACCCGAGCGGGCGGCTCAACCCCACTAGGCGAAACACGCATTTCGCCTTGCCGTGGTGCGATAGCCCCTGTCACCAAAGGGCGATGGCGGTAGACAGTTGCGCGGCCTATCTCTTGACAGCAAGTCTCACCAGGGAGAGATGCCATGAAGATGCCAACCAAGGTCAGGGCCGCGATGTGGGCCATCGGAGAACAGATGGATCGCATCAGGCTCTACCAGAGCTTCGTGCTCCACAACGACATTCACACGCTGTCGCCCTCCGCCCGCCGTCGTCTGGGGCTGAGCGAATAGATTTTTTGCACCAGACCAAAGGCTTGGTCGAAAGTGAGGGGAAATTGCTATAGTGAGCCAAACCGAAAACCGGGACTGGTTCATGCAGCATTTCGACCCCATTACGGCTCGCCTCGTCCTCGCGCTCGCGCGGGACGGATCCATCGCCAAAACGGCCGAACGCGAGAACATCGCGCCTTCGGCCGTCAGCCGTCGTATCGCCGATCTCGAGGCCCGTATGGGAATTGTTCTGTTTGACCGGTCTGCCAGCGGGGTGTCTCTAACCTCAGCAGGCACGCGCTATGCTGAAGGTTGCCGGCGGATTTTCCGCGAGATCAGCGACCTACACACGGCCATGAGCGGCTTTGCCTCGGGAGATGCCGGACAGTTGCGCATTGCTTCGTCGAGCTCAGCCCTGTCGGGGCGCTTGCCCGAACTGCTGGCGAGCTACGCAAAGAAGCACCCGGGCGTGCGGCTCGATATCCGTGAAATGGCGGGGCGGGCCACCTTGACGGCACTGGAGGATGCGCAGGTCGATCTGGCGATCTTTGCCGACAATTACGACTATTCGGCGTTCGACGCCGAGGTGTTCGAGGATGACGATGTGGGTGTTATCGCCTCGCCCGATCATCCTCTTGCAAATCAAATTCTTGCAGGTGGCCCCATAAGTTTCGATATGGCGATGAGCCATGAGGTCGTCGGGGTGCACCATATGGGCGCGCTCGATCGGCTTATCAACGAGGCGGCGCGCAAGGCTGGTCACACGTTGGGAGCCAGAGTCAGCGTGGAGAGCTTCCCATCGCTTGTACGCATGGTCGAGGCGGGATTCGGGATCGGGTTTTTGCGCAACACGTCCATTCATCTTCTGGCTGGCACCGACCTGGTGCACGCTCCGTTGGCCGAGAATTGGGCAGTGCGCAAGCTGATGATCGCCCGGCGCCCGCGTATGGCGATCGCCGCATCGGTGACCAGTTTTCTCGAGCTGGCACGCGCCGGATACCGGCACGAGAGCTGAAACAAACGGGCGGCAATCCTGCCTGCCTGTATTACAAATAGCGTGTCCGGAAGTCGGACCACATAGAGGAGGCGCAAAATGAATTCAGCGGCCCCTGCCCGCACCGTCGATGCGCAAAAGCTTCAGACGCTCGTTACGGACATTTTCAACGCTGCGGGCGTGCCAACCCCAAACGCGGCGCGTATTGCAGAATGTCTGGTGCTTGCCGACCTGCGGGGTGTCGCTTCGCACGGCGTGTCTCTGCTTTCCATCTATCTTGAGCGCATCCGACGCGGCATGGTGGAGCGCGTTCCCGAATTTGCGATGAGTGAGCCCAGCCCCGTCGCGGCGTTGCTCGATGGCGGCAATGGGTTCGGATTTCTCGCTGCGACCAAAGCCATGACCATGGCAACCGAGCGGGCCGAGCAATTCGGGATCGGCATGGTGGGGGTCAAGAATTCCAACCATTTCGGCATGGCGGCCTGCTATCTGCTGCAGGCGGTCGATGCCGGATTTGCGGCACTGGTTTTCACCAACGCCTCGCCGGCCATGCCGGTATGGGGCGGGCGCGAGCCGCTCTTGGGAACTAGCCCGTTCGCGTTCGGAGCGCCAGGCAATCCACCGATCATTCTGGACATGGCCACATCGGTGGTGGCGCGGGGCAAGATACGCCGCGCTGCGGCAGCTGGGGAACCGATCCCCGAAGGCTGGGCGCTGGACAAGGACGGCAACCCAACAACCGACGCGCAGGCGGGCTATGACGGGCTGATCCTGCCGTTGGGCGGGCCGAAGGGTTCGGGGTTGTCGCTGATGATGGAAGTCATGGCCGGCGTGATGACCGGGGCTGCATTCGGGGGCGAAGTGCGCAACCAGTATGAGAGATTCGATGCGCCGCAGAATGTCGGGCACATGATGGTAGCGTTCAAGCCGGGGATTTTCATGGGGGAGGATTATCGCGAGCGAATGGGCGAACTGGTTTCGCGAGCCAAGGGCTCGACGCCGGTTTATTCCGATCAGCCCGTGCTGATGCCCGGTGAACCCGAAGCCTTACGGGCCGAAGAGCGGCGGCGGAACGGGATTTTGCTTGGAGGAGCCGATCTTGAGATGATCGCAAGCGAAGCGCGCTCTGTTGGCGTCGACGCGTCGGCTTACATTTAGGGGATATTCGATGACACTGAGAGTTGCCGTCCTCGACGATTATCAGAACGTGGCGCTCGGCCTGGCGGACTGGAGCAAGCTGGGACCGGATGTCGCCATTGAGGTATTCGACAGAAATCTCGGCAGCGAAGACGAAGCTGCAAAAGTGCTTTCCGGGTTCGATGTGGTCTGCCTGATGCGCGAGCGCATGGCTCTGCCAGCCTCGCTGATCGAAAGATTGCCCGATTTAAAATTGGTCAACGTGACGGGTGCTCGGGTGCGGGTGATTGATTTCGATGCAGCAGTCGCCAGGGGCATCACTGTCTGCCACACCTATGCAGGGGATTCAAAAAATGCCACGCCGGAAATGGCGTGGGGTCTCATTCTGGCAAGCGCCCGACATCTGGCTGAGGAGCATCAGCGTGTACGTGACGGCGGATGGCAGGCGAGCATAGGAACCAAGCTGGGCGGCAAGACGCTAGGGCTGGTTGGGCTGGGCAAGCTGGGCAGCCGGATGGCGCAGATCGCCAAAGCATTCGAAATGGATGTGATTGCCTGGAGCCAAAATCTGACTGAAGAGCGCGCTGCGGAGTGCGGTGCAAGGAAGGTGGATAAAGAAACGCTGTTTCGCAACGCCGATGTCGTCAGCCTGCACCTTATTCTTTCGGACCGATCCCGCCAGATCGTGGGGCAGAACGAGATCGGGCTGATGAAGAAGGACGCTATTCTCGTGAACACGTCTCGCGGCCCACTGATCGATGAGGCCGCCCTTCTCGATGCCCTGAACGCCGGAAGCATCAGGGCCGGGCTGGACGTCTATGATATCGAGCCCCTGCCGGCAAACCATCCGCTGCGCAACGCTCCCAATGTGACGCTGAGCCCGCATCTGGGCTATGTAACGCAAGAGACCTATGAATTTTTCCACCGCGACATCGTGGACAACATCATTGCCTGGCGGGAGGGCGCGCCGGTGCGGGTTCTTGCAGCGCCGGAAAATCCATAAGAGGAGACTTATACAATGAACATAAGGAAGACCGCCGATCTGGTTGACGGATATGATGAAAAGCTGACTTTTTGTGATTATCCGCTGACCAAGTTCGGGCGGGCCGACGGTTTCGAGGGTGAGATCGTGACGCTCAAGACTTTTGAAGACAATGCGCTGCTGCGTGAAATTCTCGAACAGCCGGGCAAAGGACGGGTGCTGGTAGTCGATGGTGGCGGGTCGACCCGGGTGGCGATCGTTGGAGACCAGATCGCAGCGCTAGGACTGAACAATGGCTGGGCCGGGCTGGTCCTCAACGGATCGATCCGCGACAGCGTCGATATCGACGCCATGGATTACGCCGTGTTCGCCGTTGGAACTTCGCCGAAAAAATCGACAAAAACGCGGGCCGGGTTTAGGGACGTGCCGGTGAGGTTCGGGGACATGACTTTTACGCCCGGGCATTATCTTTATGCCGATGCGGATGGAATACTGGTTTCTGAAAAGCCAGTGGAATGAGGTGCAAATGGCTGCCGAGGCAGCCATTTTCATATCCAGTCAGGCATATGGCTCCCCAAAGGTGCCGGGGGCGCGGGCCAGCGCCAATCGGGCGATTGCAGGGGTGAACGCAAGGCTTCGATGGCACCGAAGGCGGTATCGTAGGGCACAAGATAGCCGCGCGAGCGCGCATCATCGATCGACGGGCGTGTAGAGGGGGCATCGACTTGAGGGCCGAGGTGGTCGTAGGTGTTCCACATCCAATGCGCCGTGCGGGCCAGCGACAGGCGGCCAGCCCAGCTGCCACTCTGCTCCATCCTCCGAATGAGGCCAACCATGCCTGCCAACGCACCAAGATAGCCGGTGAGATAATCTAGCGGCTGGCAGGGCAGGTTTTCGGGCGGGTTCTCGCCGTCCCAGCACATGCCGACAGTGGCCTGCACTAGGCTGTCATAGCCGCGGCGGGCGGCCCAGGGGCCGGAGCGAGAGAAAGCGTCGAGATCGATATGGACGAGGCCCGGGCGAAGGCGCGTCAGCATGGCCTTGTCATATCCCCTGCCAGGCAGTGAGCCCGGACGATAGGCATCAAGGAAGACGTCGCTTTCGGCGATGAGGGCTTCGAAGGTTGCGCGATCTTTGGGCGATGCAAGATCGAGCGTTGCAGACCGTTTGCCGAATCCTGTGTCGATGACGAGGGATTCGATGGAAGGCAGGCCGGGGCCCGAAACGAGAAGAACGTCGCCACCGAATTCGGCGATGGTGCGACCGGCCATGGGACCAGCGATGACGCGGGAGAGGTCGACCACGTGCAGGCCCGAGAGGGGTTGGCCGCCCGACGCGCTGGAACGCGGGGTGCCGTTATCGAGGCGTTCGAATTCGATCAGGGGAAGAGCTTTTATGGCGGTGTATTGAGCCTCTGCTTCCCATTCAGCGCGGGTGCGGACCGCGGCGATGCACAGACCGTTGGCGATGCCCAGCGCTTCGAGATCGAACGGATCACGCGTACGGACCGCCCGAGCGACATCATCGACGGTGGTAACGCCGAGCAGTTTGAGGACGCCATCACGCAGATGCGGGAAATTGCCATGCAGGAAAGCCCAGCGTCCGTTTGCGGCTTCATAAAAGCCGGTGAATGGATCGCGGAATTTTGCTGATTTTCCGTCAACGGTCAGATAGCTCGAACAGGCCATTGAGAGCCCGGCATGATACGTGCTGATGCTCACCGGGGCGGTCACGCCGTTGCGCAGTTCGTCAAGGCGCGACGCGGCAAGCCCAACGGCGGCCAGAGCGGCTACGGCGTTGGCGGTAATGGGCCACGACGTCGGGAGCGCGCTTCCATCATCGATGATTTCGAGGCGGTCGAGCGGGGCGTCGTCAAAGCCGATGCCCTTGATCTTTTTCAGCAGGGTCGAGCGCTCGGACGCCGAGGTTGCGGGGCCGACAATCACGCGCCAGAATTTCTT
>NZ_CAXAXY010000115.1:0-8821 GCF_963972885.1 uncultured Pelagibacterium sp.
GCCCACTTGCGTCAACATGCCTCCGTTCGTGAACGGCTGGACCGAAGAGCTTGATACCTGCCCGGCGGTCGATGTCGAGCGTGCGACAGAGCTGATGGCCGAAGCGGGATATCCCGATGGTTTCTCGGTCACCCTCGATACCCCCAATGACCGTTACGTCAACGACGAAGCCATTTCGCAGGCCTTTGTGGGCATGCTCGGCCAGATCGGCATCGATGTGACCCTGGCCTCGCGCCCGGTCGCCCAGCACTCTCCGCTCATTCTCAACAACGAGACGGATTTCTATCTCCTGGGCTGGGGCGTTCCCACCTTCGATTCGGCCTACAACTTCAACGATCTGGTTCACACCAAGGACGACGAATACGGCACCTACAATATCGGGCTCTATTCCAATCCCGAAGTCGATGAAATGATCGAATCGCTGGGCACCATGACCGATCTCGAGGCCCGTAATGGCGTGATCGCCGACATCTGGGCCCAGGTTCAGGAAGATCGCGTCTTCATCCCGGTCCACAATCAGGTTCTGGCCTACGCCATGCGCGACGACATGACCCTTGCCGTGCATCCGGAAAACCAGCCCTCCATGACCGGCGTGGTCTTCGAGTAAGACGGCTGTTCTGACACGGCGCCGCGCCACACTCTTGTGGCGCGGCGTTTTGTTTGCCCGGCTTTGCAAGGCTGGCCATTGTCGCTGGCCAATTTTCCGATAAAGTTCAAACGCAATGCACATGCGTCCGGGCGCTCCCGGGCTGCGGCGCAAAAGCGCTCACGGAGACCACATAAATGCTGGCCTTCATCTTAAAACGGCTCGGGCAATCGATACTCGTGATGCTCGCTGTCGCGCTGATCGCATTCGTCATGTTCCGCTATGTCGGCGATCCCGTTGCCTCCATGGTCTCCCAGGAAGCCTCGATTGCCGATCAGGAGCTCCTGCGTGAGCGCCTGGGGCTCAACGATCCGTTCTACGAGCAGTTCTTCCGCTTCATCGTCAACGCCCTGCAGGGCAATTTCGGCATTTCCTACCGCCTGCAGACCCCGGTTGCCGAACTCGTCATGTCGCGCCTGCCCGCCACCATCGAACTGGCGCTCACCTCGGCCGCCATCGCCCTGGTCTTTGGCATTCTGGCCGGCGTCTTTACCGCCCTTAACCGCAAGAACCCCGCCGCTGCCGCCATCATGGCGTTTTCGCTGATCGGGGTGTCGTTGCCGACCTTCCTGATCGGCATCGGGTTGATCTACATCTTCGCGGTCGAGCTGCAATGGTTGCCCAGTTTCGGGCGCGGCCAGGTCCTCGATCTGGGCTGGTGGACCACGGGCTTTTTCACCGAAACCGGCCTGCGCTCGATCATCTTGCCCGCCATCACCCTCTCTTTGTTCCAGATGACGCTCATCATGCGTCTGGTGCGCGCCGAAATGCTCGAAGTGCTGCGCCAGGATTATATAAAGTTCGCCCGCGCCCGGGGCCTTTCAAAGCGCGCCATCAATTTTTCGCACGCGCTCAAGAACACCATGGTTCCGGTCATCACCATCGCCGGCCTGCAACTGGGCTCGATCATCACCGGGGCGCTGATCACCGAAACGGTGTTCCAGTGGCCCGGCATCGGCTCGCTGTTTCTCTCTTCGGTCGCCGTCGTCGATGTGCCGGTCATGGCCGCTTATCTGATCTTTGTCGGCTTCGTGTTCGTGATCGTCAATCTCATCGTCGACATACTCTATTACGTCGTGGATCCGCGCCTGCGGATCGGCGCGGCAAAGGGGCACTGAGCCATGAACGACATCACCCCGACCGCCCCCAAGAGCCGCCTCGCCCGCATCGTCGATTCCGACATTTTCTATTCCTACCGCACCTCGCCGGTGGCCGTCGTCTCCTCGATCGTTGCCGCCGTTCTGATCCTTGCGGCAATCTTTGCGCCCTTTATCGCGCCCTACGACCCCTTCAATCCGCGCACGCTCAATCTCATGAACGGGTTCACCCCGCCCATGAGCGAGAGTTTTTCGGGCAGCTATTTCCTGCTCGGATCGGACCATCAGGGGCGCGACGTGTTCTCGGCAATTCTCTACGGCTCGCGCGTTTCGCTCATGGTGGGCCTGTCGGCCATCCTGTTCGCCATGCTGCTCGGCGTCACTCTGGGGCTGATCGCCGGCTATCGCGGCGGGCTGACCGACACCATCATCATGCGCATCGCCGACGTCCAGCTTTCCTTTCCCTCGATCCTGATCGCCCTTTTGATCTTCGGCATCGCCCGCGGCATCATTCCCCCCAACCAGCGCGAATCCATGGCGATCTTCGTTTTGATCTTTTCCATCGGGCTGTCCGACTGGGCCCAGTTCGCCAGAACGGTGCGCGGCTCGACAATGGTCGAGCGGCAAAAGGATTATGTTTCGGCTGCCCGCATCATCGGGGTCAAGCCGGTCTTCATCCTCATCCGTCACATCCTGCCCAATGTGCTCGGCCCGGTTCTGGTCATCGGCACCATCGGGCTGGCCCTGGCCATCATCGCCGAAGCAACGCTCTCTTTCCTCGGCGTCGGCGTTCCGCCCACCCAGCCCTCGCTGGGCACCCTGATCCGCATCGGGCAGCAGTTCCTGTTTTCGGGCGAATGGTGGATCCTGTTTTTCCCTGCCATCACGCTCGTGCTCCTCGCCCTGTCGGTCAACCTTTTGGGTGACTGGCTGCGTGACGCCCTCAATCCAAGGCTGCGCTGATGAGCCAACCTGTTCTTTCCGTCAAAGACCTTTCCGTCGTCTTCCACCTGCGGCGCGGCGATTTCACCGCCGTCAAATCCATCTCGTTCGACATCATGCCCGGCGAAGTGCTCGGCGTTGTGGGGGAATCGGGCGCCGGCAAATCCATGACCGGCACCGCCATCATGGGCCTGATCGATCCGCCGGGCGAAATTTCCTCGACATCGATTACGCTCAGCGGTGACCGCATCGACGGGCTCGACGAGGAAAGCCTGCGCAAGATCCGCGGCCGCCGCATCGGCATGGTCATGCAGGACCCGCTGACCTCATTGAACCCGCTGTTTACGGTCGGCGAGCAACTGATCGAAACCATCCGCCGCCATCTCCCGCTCAGCCAGGATGAGGCCCGCGCCCGCGCCATCGCGCTGCTGGCCGATGCCGGCATCCCCGATCCGCAAAACCGCATCGATTCCTACCCGCACCAATTCTCGGGCGGCATGCGCCAGCGCGTGGTGATCTCGCTTGCGCTGGCCGCCGAGCCTGAACTGGTCATTGCCGACGAGCCCACCTCGGCGCTCGACGTTTCGGTCCAGGCCCAGATCATCAAGGTCTTAAAACGCCTGTGCGCCGAGCGCGGCGTTGCCGTCATGCTCATCACCCACGATATGGGCGTCATCGCCGAAGCCGCCGATCGCATGATCGTCATGAACAAGGGCGAAATCGTCGAAACCGGCTCGGTGGGCGACATCATCAACCGCCCCAAAATGGACTATACGATCAAGCTGATCGAAGCCATTCCCTCGATCACCGCCCAGAACCCGCGCTATGCGGCGGCCGTCGCCAAGGGCCACAGCTTTGCCTCGGAAAAGACCGACGAACCCCTCGTCGTCGTCGACAATCTCACCAAGCAGTTCGACCTTTCCGGCTCGTTCCTGTCGCGGATCACCGGCCGCAACCGCAAGATCGTCCAAGCGGTCAATGGCGTGTCCTTTTCCATCCAGCGCGGCCAGACCTATGGGCTGGTCGGGGAATCGGGATCGGGAAAATCCACCTGCGCCCGCATGATGGTCGGTCTTCTGCCGCCCACATCGGGCACCGTAAGCCTCGAAGGCACCGACATCTGGTCCAAGGGCGCCGAAAAAAAGCGCCGCTCGAAAATCCAGATGATCTTTCAGGATCCCTATGCCAGCCTCAATCCGCGCTGGCGGGTGGGCGAAATCATCGCCGAGCCCATGCGGGCGCTGGGCATCGCTCGCAAACCCGGTGAAATCGCCGAGCGCGTCGCCGACCTGCTCGAACGCGTGCGGCTCGACCCGGTCTCCATGCGCAAATACCCCCACGAGTTCTCCGGCGGCCAGCGCCAGCGCATAGCCATTGCCCGCGCGCTTTCCAGCCAACCCGAATTCATCATCTGCGATGAACCCACCTCCGCGCTCGACGTCTCCGTTCAGGCCCAGGTGCTCGAGTTGATGAGCCGGCTGCAGGAAGAGTTCGGCCTCACCTATCTGCTCATCAGCCACAACCTCGCCGTCGTGCGCCAGATGGCCGATGAAGTCGGCGTCCTCCACAACGGCAATCTCGTCGAAACCGGCCCCGTCGAACAAATCTTCGGGGCCCCCCAGGCCGACTACACCCGCATGCTGCTCGACGCGGTCCCGGACATTTCCAAGGTGGCCTGACACCCGCCCAAAACCGGTCACAATTGAAGCGCCCCATCGGTCCTTGCGCCGGGGGGCGTTTTTCGTTGGGGACCCGTCATGCAATCTCTCTCCCGCATCGTTGCCGCGCTTTTGATCGCCGTTGGCCTGGCTCTCGCCGGCTGGCTCGGCGGACAGGCGCTCATCGAATCCCGACAGCCGATCCGCACAGTCACCGTCAAGGGCCTCTCCGAGCGCAACGTTACCGCCGATCTCGCCTATTGGCCGATCAAGTTCGTCGCCACCGGCCCGACCCTTGAAGATGCCCGCGCCCAACTCGAAACCTCCGACGCTGCGGTGCGCGACTTCCTCACCGGCGCCGGGTTCCCCGAAGGCTCGATGCAGGTCAACAACATCCTCGTCGAGGATCGCCTTGCCGGCTACAACGCATCCAACACCCCCGACACGGCCCGCTTCGTCCTGACCGAGGAATTCATGGTGACCTCGGGCGATGTCGAGGCTATCGCCGCCGCCTCGCGCGACATCGGCGACCTTTTGCGCGCCGGCGTGGTGTTTTCGTCAGACGCCTACAATGCCGGCCCGTCCTACGTCTTTACCGCGCTGACCGACCTCAAGACCGACATGCTCGCCGAAGCCACCCAACGCGCCCGCGAAGCCGCCCAGCAATTTGCCGATGATGCAGGCGCGCAGGTCGGCACCATCCAGACCGCCAATCAGGGCGTATTCGAAATCCTCGCCGCCGTCGAAATCCCCGATCAGCGCAGCGAGAAACAGATGGACAAGAAGGTGAGGGTGGTCACCACCATCACCTATTTCTTGGAGTGATGGCCAGTTCGATTTGGGTAAAGACCGGGCCGCTATTGCTTGATCTTGGCCGCAGATGCTGATGTCATGCCCATAAATGCCAAATGTTTCGGGGGGCGGTTTGAACGGTCAGGTTGTTGCATCGCTGGCGATTGTCGCCGCTCTTGTATGGGGATTGGCCTGGCTGTTGCCGATCATCGTCCGTGCCCTGCGCACGGGCGTGATAGAAGGCCGCAGCGGCTTTTATGACCGCAAAGCTAGCGGGGGCATGTATGCGCTCACGCTGGGTGTTTTCGTCGTCATGGCGCTACTGTTTATCTTGGGCTTGGCCGCCATGATCCGCTCAATCCTCGTTGGGATCGCATAGGGAAAATCCAGAGCCCTCTTTCACCTCTCCCTTGGGGGAGGTCGACGTGAAGCGTCGGGTGAGGGGGCCTTCCAGCCCAACCTCTCACGCTGCCGCACACACCCGGCACTCGCCCCGTATCTCCATCGTCGTGCGCTTGACCACGAACCCCTCCCGGTCCGCCCAGCCGTTCAGTCTTTCGCGCACCACATCGTCGGAAAACTCGCTCACCTGCCCGCATTTCTCGCAGATCGCAAAGGCGATCAACCCGGAATCATGGCAATGGGGCTGTGCGCAGGCAACGAACGCGTTCATCGATTCCAGCCGGTGCGCCAGTCCCATGTCGAGCAGTTTTTCGAGCGCCCGATAGACCTGCAGCGGCGCCCGCAAGCCGTCATCGCGCAACTGGTCGAGGATCGCATAAGCGCTCATCGGCGATTCGGCCTTTTCCAGCCGGTCGAGCACCAGCGACTGGTTGCGGGTGAGATCGGAATGCGCACTCATGTCTCAGGCGGCTCCCTTGTTGCCCAGCGGAACGATGGAGGTAATAGCAAAAACGCAAAGCGCCGCAACCACGATCGAGGGTCCCGATGGCGTATCGAAAGTAAGCGATGCCCACAAGCCCGCAAGCACGGCGGCGATCCCGCCCAGCCCGGCATAGATCGCCATCTGCTCGGGCGTATTGGCCAGCCGCCGCGCGGCGGTGGCGGGAATGATCAGCATGGCGGTGATCAGCAGCACGCCCAGAATCTTCATCGATATGGCGATCAGCCCGGCCAGCAGCACCATGAAGATCAGCCGCGTGCGCTCGGGGTTCAGCCCCTCGGCCTGGGCGATGTCCTCTGACACCGTCCCCGCCAGCATCGGCCGCCACAGCCACGCCAGAACCCCCAGAACGACGATCCCGCCGCCATAGATCACAAAAAGATCGCTCGCCGACACCGCAAGAATATCGCCGAACAACAGCCCCATCAGATCGATTCGCACATTGGGCATCAGCGATACCAGCACCAGTCCCAGCGCCAGCGCCGAATGGCTCAAAAGCCCCAAAAGCGAATCCGCCGACAGCGTGCCCCGGCGCTGCAAAAACGCCAGGATCAGCGCCACCATAACGGCTATGGCGAACACCCCCACCACCGGCGAAAACGAAAAGAACAGGGCCAGAGCGACACCAAGTATTGCCGAATGGGCCATCGTATCCCCGAAATAGGCCATCCGCCGCCAGACGATGAAACTGCCCAACGGCCCCGTCACCGCCGCCAGCCCCACCCCGGCGATCAGCGCGCGGGTGAAAAAACTCTCAAGCATGCTTGTGCCCCTCGCCCTCGTGCTCGCAATGGGGCCCATGCGCGTGATGGTCGAAATGGAGCTGTCCCTTGGCATCGCGCACCGACCCGTCCGGCAGATGCGCATGATCGTGCTCATGGCGATAGATCGCCAGCGTTTCCGCTGCCCGCGGCCCGAACAGCGCCGCATATTCCCCGCTCGCCGCCACGCTGTCGGGCGTGCCCTGGCAGCACACATGGCCATTGAGGCAGATCACCGTATCGGTGCGCGCCATCACCACATGCAGATCGTGGGAAATCAGAACCACCCCGCAGCCCGTCTCGTCGCGGATCCGTCCGATCAGATCGTAAAGCGCCACCTCGCCGGAAAAATCGACCCCCTGCACGGGTTCGTCGAGCACCAGAAGGTCGGGCCGCCCGATCACCGCGCGGGCGATCAGCGCGCGCTGAAATTCCCCGCCCGAAAGCGAATGCACCTGCGCCCGGGCCAGATGGGAAATCCCCACCATCTCAAGCGTTGCCGCGACCTCGGTTTTGGTCCGCCGCCCCGTCAGCCCCATCAACCGTTCCACAGTCATGGGCAGCGAGCGGTCCATGGCGATTTTTTGCGGCACATAGCCGATGGCAAGGTTTTTCGCGCGCCACACGCTGCCCTCATCGGGTTTGATGATGCCCAGAGCGGTCTTGACCGTTGTCGATTTGCCCGACCCGTTCGGCCCGATCAGCGTCACGATTTCCCCGCGCGCGATGGCCATATCCACCCCGCGCACCAGCCAGCGCCCGTCGCGCTTCACCCCGACGCCTTTAACCCTGACGATATCGTCGCGCTCGGGTGCGCTGAAATTTTTCATGCCCGATCCTGCCAGATGTGCATTGACTCAAACCGCAATGTTATAGCATTACATTGGTTGTGTAATATCATAACATAGTCGCACGGAGCCCTTCCGACAATGCCCAATAAAGCCTTTGCTCTTCTCGCACCCGCTGCCCTTGCGCTGTTCGCCGCCACCCCCGCGCTCGCCGCGCCCAATGTGGTCGCCACCATAAAGCCGCTGCATTCGCTGGTCGCAGGCGTGATGGAGGGCGTGGGCACGCCCGAGTTGCTCATTGAAGGCGCGGCAAGCCCGCACGGCTTTTCCCTGCGCCCCTCCGATGCCGGCAAGCTCGAAAGCGCCGATCTGGTCTTCTGGATCGGCGAGGATCTCGAAACCTTCCTCGACGGCCCCCTTGAAACCATCTCGGCCAACGCCACGAAAATCGAGATGATGGATGTCGAGGGCATGAATATCCTCGAGTTGCGCGAAGGGGGCCTCTTCGAAGCCCACGGCCATGGTGATGAGGGCCATGAAGCGCACGACGATCATGACCATGAGCACGACGAACACGCTCATGAGGACGATCACGCGGATGACCACGATCACGCAGACGATCATGACCACGCTCACGAGCATGGCGATGCCCATATCTGGCTCGACCCGCAAAACGCCCGTCTCATGGTCGCCGCCATCGCCGACGCCCTGATCGCCGTCGACCCTGAAAATGCGCAAACCTACAACGCCAATGGCCAGGCCCTCGCTGCCCGCCTCGATGCGCTGCAGGCCGAAATCGATGCCCGCCTCGCACCCGCCCGCGGCACGCCCTTCTTTGTCTTCCACGACGCCTATCACGCCTTCGAAGAAAGTTTTGACATCGAGGCAACGGGCTCGTTCACCGTCAATCCCGAGATCGCGCCGGGGGCAGGGCGGCTGACCGAAATCCGTGCAATTGTCGAACAGCAAGGCGCCGCCTGCCTTTTCGCCGAACCCCAGTTCTCCCCCCAGGTCATCGAGACCATCGCCGATGGCACCGGCGCCGGCATCGGCACCCTCGATCCCCTGGGCGCCGCCATCGCCGACGGCCCAGAACTGTACTTCACCTTGATGAACACGATGGCTGACAGCCTTCTCGATTGCCTCGCCGACTGAGCCGGTTTGCCTGCCGGACCCGGTTGCCGGGCATAGGGGCGGGGCGCCTCCGGGCACCCGCCCCGCTGCTTCTATCGA